>JBEGLK010000014.1:0-21943 GCA_041183605.1 Pseudomonadota bacterium | reverse complement strand
GTAAGCGTCGTCCACATTGATCGCGGCCGCACGCAAGGCTGGCCAAGCAAACAGGCTGGCCTTGGCCTTCCAGTAACTGGCCATGTCGCCGTGGTAATCCAGATGGTCCTGCGTCACATTGGTCAAGACAGCGGTGTGGATTTGGGTGCCAGCCAGGCGCTGCTCTTCAATGCCGATCGACGAGGCCTCGATCGCGCAGGCGCGCAGACCCTGATTGAGAAACTCGGCAAATGCCGCCTGTAATGCGACCGGATCGGGCGTGGTCAGACCGGTGCTCACGAGCTGCGGCGGCACCCCAACACCCAGGGTGCCGACCACACCGCATGGCACGGCTTCACTCGGTGCCAGATTCGAAAGCGCTTGTGCCAGCCACCAGGTGCTGGAGGTCTTGCCATTGGTGCCTGTCACCGCCACCACCGCCAGATGCTGGCTGGGATGGCCAAACCAGACATCGGCGACAGGGCCGCTGTCCGCCTTCAATCCCTGATACGTGGCAATACGGGCATCACTGAAGGCATAGGCTTGTGCACCATCCAACTCCACCAGACAGGCCGCCGCCCCAGCAGCCAGCGCCGCAGCCACATGGGCGCGGGCATCAACCGCCGCGCCAGGCCAGGCAACGGCTGTCGGTGCGTAACACACCGCTGACACGCGTGCGCAACCAGGCGACAGCATCTTGTGGAGTGAGCAGCTGTTGCAGCATCAGAAACTCTCTTCCACCGCGTTGCTGATCACCTGCGGCTTCACCGACAGGTCGGGAGCAATACCCAGCACACGCAGGGTTTGCTGCACGGTCTGGCTGAACACCGGAGCCGCGGTATCGCCGCCGAAATATTTGCCATTGCTGGGTTCGTCGATCATCACAGCCACCGCAATGCGGGGTGCGTCGATCGGCGCCAGGCCGGCAAAAACACCGCGGTATTTCTTGTCGGCATAACCCCGACCTTCCACCTTGTGCGCAGTGCCGGTCTTGCCGCCCACCGAATAACCCATGGTTTGTGCTTTTTGCGCCGTGCCACCCGGACTGGTGACCAGGTGCAGCATGTGGCGCACTTCCTGAGCGTGACGGGCCTCGATGACGGGCACACCCACGGCAGGCTCGTTCATCTTGAACATGGTCACCGGCACCAGGTCGCCATCACGGCCAAAGATGGTGTAGGCATGCGCCAGCTGAAATAGGCTCACCGAGACGCCGTAGCCGTAGCTCATGGTGGCCTGCTCGATCGGTCGCCAACTCGCGTAGGGTCGCAACCTGCCGCTCACCGCGCCCGGGAAAGGCAGCTCCGGCTTTTGACCAAAACCGACCTGGCTGTACATCTCCCACATCTTTCGCGGCGGCATTTGCAAAGCAATCTTGGCGGTACCGATGTTGCTGGACTTCTGGATCACCTCGTTCACGCTCAGGATGCCATGGGCATGCGAGTCGCTGATGGTGGCCGTGCCAATGGTCATGCGCCCTGGCGCGGTCTGGACCTTGGTCTCGGGCGTCACCATGCCCTGATTCAGCGCACTGGCGATGACAAAAGGCTTCATGGTCGAGCCCGGCTCGAAGGTGTCGGTCAAGGCCCGGTTGCGTAACTGGGCGCCACTCAGGTTGCGGCGCTTGTCGGGCACAAAACTGGGGTAGTTGGCCAATGCCAGCACCTCACCGGTCTTGACATCCAGCACCACCACACTGCCGGCTTTGGCCTTGTTTTCCAGCACCGCATCCTTGAGCGTCTGATATGCAAAAAACTGCACCTTGCTGTCGATGCTGAGTTGCAGGTCACGGCCATCCACTGGCGCAATCTGCTCACGCAGATCTTCCACCACGCGCCCCATGCGGTCCTTGATGACGCGTCGTGAGCCGTTGCGGCCACCCAGCTCCTTGTTGAAGGTCAGCTCCATGCCTTCCTGGCCCTGGTCTTCCACGTTGGTGAAACCCACCACGTGAGCAGCGGCTTCGCCCTCAGGGTACTGACGCTTGTATTCCTTGCGCTGGTAAATGCCAGGCAAGCCCAGTGCCGCAATCTCATTGCCGACCGACTCGTCGACCTGACGCTTGAGCCAGACAAAGGTCTTGTCTTCGTCCTCAAGCTTCTTGTTCAGTTCAGCCAACGGCATGTCAAGCAGTTTGGCCAACTTTTGCAGACCATCGATATCGCGCGGCACATCCTCCGGAATCGCCCAGATGCTGGGCACCGGAATGCTGGATGCCAGAACAACACCATTCCGATCCAGGATACGGCCGCGATTGGCCGGCAGCGCCACGGTACGTGCAAAACGAACTTCGCCTTGCCGTTGGAAAAAATCATTTTCAATGACCTGGATGTACACCGCCCGGCCCACAAGACCGGCGAAAGCCAGGGCAATTGTGGCCACGATGAACTTGCTGCGCCACACCGGCGTGGGACTGGCCAGCAGGGGACTGGAGGTGTAGACAATGCTGCGGCTCATGGCCGGCCTCCGTTGGCAGCACTGGCAGTTGGCACGGAGGGCCCGCTTGCGGCCTGCGCCGCGGCACCGTTGGCGTAACCGACATAGGTGGTGACTGCGGGTGTGGCGGCACGCATTTGCAATTTCGACTTGGCCAGACCCTCGACCCGCGCAGAAGTGGCTTGGGCGCGTTTTTCAACCTGCAAACGTTCATGCTCAGCCTGCAACTGATGGGCTTGTTGCTGGGCACGGTCAAGCTCGGAATAAAGGCGGCGCGACTCGTACTGCACATTGACCAGGTACAACGCACTGAGCAGCACACCCAACAACAGCACCATATTGAGCCGCATCATGCGTTTTGCTCCAGCGCTACAGGACCCATGCGCTCAGCCACCCGCATGATGGCACTGCGTGCGCGTGGGTTGGCTGCCACCTCGGCCGCACCAGGCTTGACACGTGCCAACACCTTGTATTGCATTACCTGGGGCGCAGCGAAAGGCGCGCGGCGATCAAACACCTCGCGCGAGTGTTTTGCCAAAAACTGCTTGACGATGCGGTCTTCGAGCGAGTGGAAACTGATCACCACCAGACGCCCGCCGGGTCGCAACACCTTGAGTGTGGCGGCTAACGCCTGTTGCAACTCTTCAAGCTCGGCGTTGATGAAAATCCGAAAAGCCTGAAATGTGCGCGTTGCAGGGTCCTTGCCCGGCTCGCGGGTTTTGACCGCGTCAGCCACGAGCTGGGCCAGTTCAGTGGTGGTTGAAATGGGACCCCGTGCCTGTCGGCGCGCAACAATCGCCTTTGCAATGGCGCCAGCAAACCGTTCTTCACCATAATCACGAATGACCTCCAGAATTTCCTCAAGCTCGGCGTGCGCAAGCCATTCGGCCACACTTTGACCCCGAGTGGTATCCATTCGCATGTCGAGCGGGCCTTCTGCCCTAAAACTGAAACCGCGCGCCGGGTTGTCGACCTGAGGCGAACTGATGCCGAGGTCCATCAACACACCGGCCACGCTGGCTGGCTGCAATTCACCCAAGTGGCTAAAGCCCTGGTGACGGATGGAAAAACGGGGGTCGCTGATGGTGGCGGCCTCGGCCAACGCATCCGGATCCTTGTCAAACGCAATCAGACTGGCATCAGGCTGCAGCCGGGACAGCGTCAGGCGGCTGTGGCCCCCGCGGCGTCAGCGCCGCCCAGCAAAGCGTCGACTGCTTCACTCAATAAAACGGTGGTATGGGTCCATGCAGTTTCCACCACGGGCCTTCAGAAAGAGAATTCCTTAAAGACATCAGGCATGTCAGCTTGCATGGCCTGTGCTTCCTGGGCATCGTAAGTAGCTTTGTCCCACAACTCGAAAAAGTTGCCCATGCCCAACAACACCGATTCCTTGGCAATGCCCGCTGCCGCACGCAATTCAGGCGAAATCAGGACACGTCCTGTGCCATCAATCTCGACATCCATGGCATTGCCCAGAAAAATCCGTTTCCACCATTGCGCCGACATCGGCAAAGCCGCAATACGCTCGCGAAATTTTTCCCACTCAGGGCGCGGAAAAATCATCAGGCAGCCGTGAGGATGTTTGGTGATGGTGAGTTGACCCGCGGCGATCGCGCTCAGGACGTCACGGTGCCGGGTTGGCACTGACAGCCGCCCCTTTGCATCAAGACTTAATGAGGACGCCCCTTGAAACACGATAACTGGCCTTTGATTTTCAGAATGAATGTGAAACGATCACACAAAAGCACAATTCACCACTAAATTGCACTTTTTTGCACTGTATCAGCAAATACAGCGTCCGGAAACCACTTTTCAATAATTTTTTTCTTTGAAATCAAAGACTTAGAAGCGATTTAGAAACCCAATTCAGATCAAAAATCGTTCTAAATGAAGAACTTAGCGTTCTAAGTGAATGTGATATGTGAGGAAATTTGGGTTTTGCCGCCCGGTCAAGCAGAGCAGGTACAGCAAAGCGGCAGCAGGGCATCCGACGAAGTGTTGGGGTCAGAGCACATCGCTTCGCGAGTGGTCTGAATCCTAATCAGCTGAGGACAGAGCAAATTTGCTGCGCAAATCTTGGTCTGTCCCACAAGGGCTCAGGTTTAGAGGATATACCGACTCAGATCTTCGTTCTGGCTGAGTTCTGCCAAGCGTGAATCGACATAGGCAGCATCCACCAGCACCGTTTGCCCTGCCAGATTGGCGGCATTGAAGCTAACTTCATCAAGCAGGCGCTCCATCACGGTGGACAGGCGGCGCGCGCCAATGTTCTCGGTGCGTTCATTGACATCAAAGGCAATCTGCGCCAGCCGCTCGATACCCGGCGCAGAAAACTCCACCGTCACCTGCTCGGTGGCCAGCAACGCCTGGTACTGCTTGACCAGTGAAGCCGTGGTTTGCGTCAGGATCGCCACAAAATCCGCCACCGAAAGAGACTGCAATTCGACTCGAATCGGGAACCGCCCCTGCAACTCGGGAATCAGGTCACTGGGTTTACTCAAGTGAAACGCGCCCGAGGCAATAAACAGGATGTGATCGGTCTTGACCATGCCGTATTTGGTCGACACCGTGGTGCCCTCGACCAGCGGCAAAAGGTCACGCTGCACACCCTGGCGCGAGACCTCGGCGCCACTGCCCTCCGAGCGCGACGTAACCTTGTCGATTTCGTCGATGAAGACGATGCCGTTTTGCTCCAGCATGTGTATGGCCTGCACCTTGATCTCTTCCTCGTTGACCAGTTTGGCGGCCTCTTCTTCGACCAGCAACTTGAGGGCTTCAGCGATCTTGAGTTTGCGTTTTTTCGTCTTGTTCTGATTGAGTTGGCCAAACATGCCACGCAATTGTTCGGTCATTTCTTCCATGCCGGCTGGCCCCATGATTTCGAGCTGCGGCGCGTTCTGCGCTACATCCAGTTCGATCTCTCGGTCATCAAGCTGGCCTTCACGCAATTTCTTGCGGAAGGTCTGGCGCGCCGCGCTCTCCGGCTCATGGGCGGCCACCACGCCAAACTCGGGACGCGGCATCGGAATCAGGATGTCCAGCACGCGGTCTTCAGCCGCATCGGCGGCACGCTCGCGCACTTTCTTGGTCTCGGCCTGACGCGTTTGCTTGACCGCGATGTCGGCGAGATCACGAATGATGGCGTCCACGTCTTTTCCGACGTAACCCACTTCGGTGAACTTGGTGGCCTCGACCTTTATGAAAGGTGCATCGGCCAGGCGCGCCAGACGGCGCGCGATTTCGGTTTTTCCGACACCTGTCGGGCCAATCATCAGGATGTTCTTGGGCGTGATTTCGCCACGCAGATCCAGACCCACCTGCTGACGGCGCCAACGGTTACGCAGTGCAATGGCCACCGCACGTTTGGCCTGCTGCTGGCCGACGATGTGTTTGTCGAGCTCAGCGACGATTTGTTGAGGGGTTAAAGATGACATTGGGTTAGAGCGATTCGATCGTGTGGTTCATGTTGGTGTAGATGCAGATCTCACCAGCAATTTCCAGCGACTTTCTGACCATCTCGGTGGCCGACAGGTCGGTGTGGTTGAGCAGGGCAATGGCCGCGGCCTGGGCATAGGCACCGCCAGAACCAATGGCGACAATGCCGTTTTCAGGTTCCAGCACATCGCCGTTGCCGGTGATGATGAGGGAGGCATCGCGATCGGCCACCGCCAGCATGGCTTCAAGGCGGCGCAGCACCCGGTCGGTACGCCAGTCCTTGGTAAGTTCGATGGCTGCCCGCACCAGGTGACCCTGATGTTTCTCGAGCTTGGCCTCAAAGCGTTCAAACAAGGTGAAGGCATCGGCTGTGGCGCCGGCAAAACCAGCCAGCACCTTGCCATGGTAAAGCTTGCGAACCTTGCGCGCCGTGCCCTTGACCACGATGTTGCCCAGCGTCACCTGGCCATCGCCGCCAATGGCGACCTGCACCCCCTCGGGCGTCTGGCGACGCACACTGATGATGGTGGTGCCGTGAAATTGCTCCATGAAATTCCTCTGTTGACCAGGGCCTCGGGCCCTAATGGGTTCGCGTCAGCACGCGCGCGTGCTGGTTGAT
This sequence comes from Pseudomonadota bacterium, assembly GCA_041183605.1. Classification (GTDB taxonomy): domain Bacteria; phylum Pseudomonadota; class Gammaproteobacteria; order Burkholderiales; family Burkholderiaceae_C; genus Rhodoferax. Next base: position 15,474 of record JBEGLK010000014.1, on the reverse strand, counting down.
ACCAATCAAATTAAAAAATGCGGCGACCAGAAACGGCACGTCCCTGAATTCAATCTGGCACCCCATGGCCTGACCATGGGTTACCCAATTCAAGATGCCGCCTGCTGCAGAAAAATCAACCCGGATCAGGTGTTTGCAGGAAATGATCAGGGTCTGGTTCTTTTGACGGGCATCGTCCACCAGCGTGGGCAGGCCGAGCAACACATCCCCCTGCAACTCACCTGCCAGGGTCACGCCTGGCGAGCGCTGCGTTGACGGGTCCACAGAGCCTCCCGTTGGCACGTCTGCAGACACTTGCCGGCACACACACCTGGCTGGAACCCAAGGACTTGGTGCTGTTTCGTAGGTCATGCAGAACTCAAACGCGGCGAGCTCAAAATCATCCTGTAACTGCAGGATACGCAACAGATCCATGCGCAGGCTCCACCAATATCGGGCCGTCTGACGCGCACCTCTGGGCGTGGCATCCCGCAACAAGTGCAGCAGCACCAGCTCGCCCCGAAGCGCAAGACAGCCGTCCTGCGCGCTCCAGGCGGCCAACAAGACTGCCAATTGCTGTGCGGCTGGCTCGGTGATTTCCTTCAGGTCGGACCAGTCCAGGGCCACACATTCCGCCGGATCCAAATGGCTGGGCAATTGCGCCAGCGCTGGCAGGTCAAGTTGCACCGGACAATGCCAGGCCGGGGCCTGCGCCACCGGTGGCCTCAGGGAATCAGATGCCTTGGCCAAGGGCAACCAGACAGGTTCCGAGCACCCAAATTGCCGCGCAAAATTCAAGGCCTCCCGCTGGAAATTGGCCTGCTGTCCCAGACTGCGGTACAAATCAAACAGGGCTTCAGCCTGGGCTTGCGCTACGACCGTCAGCGTGGGCTGTGCGCGCAAGGCGGTCAACAAAACGGCTTCCGCACCGGCATCATCGCCGTTGGCAAAGCGTACAGCCGCCTCTTCCAGGTCTGGGTCGGACAAATTGTCATTCAGCTCCGAAGCCAACGACCGAGCCGATTCGATGGCAGCCACCTCGCTGGTTTGGCGCAGTGGTTCGGTGCTGAAGGATGCGTCAGGGCCAAGCGATGAAATTCCGGTCTGAAGCGTCGGCACATAACCAAGCTGGGTCGGAATGTCGTCAGGATCAACCGGGCTGGGTTTCACCTGCGTCGAGGCAAACAACAGACTCTCGCTAACCGTGCCCGGCATTGGCGCCACGGGAGGGGCGACCTCTGCTTGAGGCGCCTGCGTCTGCTTTTGCCCCTTCCACCACTGCCTGGACATCTGGGCTTCAATTTCGTCAATCTTGCGGATGGTCAGGGCGCGTTCATCCATGTCCGTGATGACAGTGGAGGCACCGAACGAAGTGGGTTTATCACTGAGTTCTGGCTTGGCCAGCGCAGCCTGACGCCGCAACTGACGCAACTCGTCAAATTCAGCCTTCCGGATCGCGTCTTCCTGACGTTTGCGCTCAATCATGTCCTTGAGTGCCTGGCGGTTGTCCGCCGGTGTCGGCTCGGGCTCCGCCACCTCTGGTGCACCTTCAAGCTTGTCAAGGTCGCTCCAATGAACACTCGGATTGCGAACAAACTTGGCGACTTTGGCAAATAGTCGCGAGCCCGTGGGTTGCGTTGCCATATCAGTTCAGCCGACGCGAGCTACCGTCACACATGCTCAGTCACCAAACATTTTTTGTTTGAGCTCGCGGCGCTGCTGCGCCTCCAGTGAGAGCGTTGCTGTGGGGCGTGCCAGCAATCGGCCAACACCAATGGCTTCGCCGGTTTCGTCACAATAACCATAGTCGCCGGCGTCGATGAGGGTAATGGATTGTTCAATCTTCTTGAGCAACTTGCGTTCGCGATCGCGTGTGCGCAACTCCAGCGCATGCTCTTCTTCGATGGTGGCACGGTCAGCGGGATCGGGCACCACCACGGTGTCTTCGCGCAGATGTTCTGTGGTTTCACCGGCATTGCTGAGCATGTCATTCTTGAGACGAACCAGTTTCAGCCGGAAATAGGCCAACTGGGTGTCGTTCATGTATTCGTCATCGGGCATGGCCAGAATTTCTGCATCACTTAACTCGTTGACCGGCTTGGTTTTCCAGTTGTTGGCCAGTTTCTTGTCTTTTTTGACAGAAGAAGCCAATGGCGAAACGATGGGCATCACGCTGGTCAATTGGGTAAAACTGGACTTGGCGGCAGTGGAAGCCACGGCCTGGGCCATGGAAGGCACGGTGAGTTGCGCCAGACGCGAGGATGGACGACCGGTACGCACCGGCACGCCGGAGGGTGTCATCTGAGTCGCAGGTGCAGCTGCTTTTGCTACCGCTTTTACAGCAATTGGCGTGGTCTGTTTTGGAGATACGGGAGTTTGAGTGGTCACTTCTTGAAGCTTCTTCTTGGGGGCTGATTTAACAGGTGGAGCCACCGGCTTGACGCTAACATTGGCCGCCTTGGCAGGAGCCTGCTTGACTGCAGCAGGTTTGACTGCCTTGGCCTTGACTGGCGCCGTCACCTGGACGGCAGGCACCGCCTTGACGGGAGCCTTCTTGAGGGCAGCAGGCTTGACCGCCTTGACAACCTTGGCAGCTTTTGCAGGCTTGACAGGTTGAGCAGGGACAGCGGCTTTTTTTGCAGTCGCTTTGGGTTTGGCAGTTTGCGCTTTCACGGGTGACCTCCTGACAGGTATATCCTGAACGGTTGGCGTCTGATTTGTCATGTCGACAAGCTCAGGCAAGGATTTTTCACTGGCGCGCGAGTGTACAGGCTTGGCCGGTAAAAACCCCATCATCTGCAAAAGCGAAGCAAACATGACGGATTGACTGTCGGTTAAAAAACACGCTCACACAAGGCATTGCTCCATGCCCTGAAGAAAAATATCTTGAGGCAAATCAATTCCAATGAATACCATCTTGCTGCACGGCATTTCGTCTTGAGCCCAGGCCGGTCCCAGATCGCTGCCCATCAACTGGTGCACACCCTGGAATATCACTTTGCGCTCGGTGCCCTGCATGTACAGCACGCCTTTGTAGCGCAACATGCGCGGGCCGTAAACATTGACGATGGCACCCAGAAAGTCTTCCAGTTTGGCCGGATCAAACGCGCGCTCTGAGCGAAAAACAAAGCTTTTGACATCGTCATCATGGTGATGATGGTGACCGCCTTGGTGCGACGGATGGCTGCAATGCTCACCATGTTCGTGATCATGGTTATGCCCCGCATGCTCGTCTTCCTTGAGGAAATCCGGGTCAATGTCGAGCTTGGTATTGAGGTTGAAGCCTTTGAGGTCGAAGACCTCGCTCAAGGGCACTTCACCAAAATGCACGGCGGTTTGTGGCGCGCGTGGGTTCATGTGTTTGAGCCGGTGCATCAGCGCATCACGGTCCTCGGCCGACACCAGATCGGTCTTGCTGATGAAGATATGGTCGGCAAAGCCGACCTGTCGGCGCGCTTCCTGGCGGTCATCGAGTTGCTGGTCGCCATGTTTGGCATCCACCAGAGTCAGGATCGAATCCAGCAGATAACTCTCGGCGATCTCGTCGTCCATGAAAAAAGTCTGTGCCACCGGGCCCGGATCAGCCAGACCCGTGGTTTCGATCACCACGCGGTCAAAATCGAGCAGGCCCTGACGCTTCTTGGCAGCCAGCAGTTGCAGCGCTTCACGCAGATCCTCGCGAATGGAGCAGCAGATGCAACCATTGCTCATCTGGACAATCTGCTCCTTGGCATCGGTCACCAGAATGTCGTTGTCAATGTTTTCTTCGCCAAACTCATTTTCGATGATGGCGATTTTCTGGCCATGGGCTTCCGACAACACGCGCTTGAGGAGCGTGGTTTTACCGGAGCCTAGAAAGCCGGTCAGGATGGTGGCAGAAATAAGACTCATAGCGGGGCAGTTCAAAGGGAAAGAGTGTAACGACCCCGGCCCGAAACCTACTTGCGCATCACCACCAAACCCTTCAGGTATTCACCTTCTGGGAAATTGATGGTCATCGGATGGTCCGGTGCGCCGCCCATGCGCTCGTGGATATACCCATCCACCCCGGCATCACAGCCCGCCGAGGCCACAATTTTATGAAACAGGTCGACACTGATACCGCCAGAACAACTGTAGGTGAACAGGACGCCACCCGGCGCCAACAGCTTGAACGCCAAACGGTTGATGTCCTTGTAGGCCCGCGCCGCACGCTCGGCATGGGCCACGGTGGGCGCAAATTTCGGCGGATCCAGCACGATGGCGTCAAAACTGCGGCCCTGGTCGATAAATTGGCGCAGGGACGCATTCACGTCGGCGTCCATGAAGCTGGCACGATTGGCGGCAACACCATTCAGCGCCACATTGGCCGCCGCTTTTTCCAGCGCCAGGCCTGAGGAGTCGATGGAAGTGACATGGGCGGCGCCACCCCTGAGGGCCGCCACCGTGAAGCCACCGGTATAACAGTAACAATTGAGGACACGCTCGAACTTGAGGCGTCGCGCATAGTCAGAGAAACACTTGCGGCTGTCGCGCTGGTCCAGGTAAAAGCCGGTTTTATGGCCGTCGGCGATGTTCACTGCCAGCTGCCAGTCGTGCTCCTGCAGGATCAGCTCCACTTCGCCCTGGCCCCGCAACCAGCCGGTTGCTTCGGGCAGTTTTTCCAGTGCGCGGCTGCTGGCATCACTGCGCTCATAGAGCTTGCTCAGGCCGGTAGCGGCCAACAAGGCATCGGCAATGACGTCTTTCCAGCGTTCCACGCCACAAGAGGTGAACTGGGCCACCAGCGTATCGCCATAACGGTCGACGATCAGGCCCGGCAGGCCATCCGACTCACCGTGCACCAGCCGCATGGCGTCGCTCTGAATGTCAAAACGGTCCCTGGCCCGTATGGCGCGGGTGCAAGCCTCTGCAAAAAACGCGGCATCAATGCGTTGTGCCTCATCAAAACTCCAGACCCGGGCACGAATTTTGGAAGCCGGACTGAAGGCAGCCCAGCCAAGGAACTGGCCCTGGTCGGACTCAATACGCACGGTTTCTCCCGGATCACCCCCCCCTTTGGCGATGGCCGATTCAAAAATCCAGGGATGACGGCGTAAAAGAGAGCGCTCTTTGCCAGCGCGCAGGCGAACGGTTTTCAATAGGTAATCACCATGGTTGGAACATCGACACGGACCAGCGTTTTGCCCAAGGTAGCGCCGCGCAACCCAGCGCCAGGAACTGTTGGTCCAGCCAGGAACGCGCTACATCATGGGTCAGCGGCGCGCCTTCAGGCACATGAAAAGAAAATTGGACGCCTTTGTCCAGCACCACATTAATTTGCCTTTTCATAAGTCACCTAGAAAAAATAATCGCCAGGTCCTATTTTGAACCACCCGACCCACCCGTTTTAAGGTGCGCACGTGGATGGGCCGCATCATAGGCCTTCGCCAGGTGCTGGAAGTCAAGCCGGGTGTAGATTTGTGTGGTACTGATATTGGCATGGCCCAGCAGTTCCTGCACACCGCGCAGGTCGCTGCTCGATTGCAACACATGGCTGGCAAACGAATGCCGCAACATGTGCGGGTGCACCGGTGCCGCCAGTCCAGCCTGCAAACTGCGCAGACGCACGCGCTGCCAGATCGACTGGGACGTGAGTCGCGTGCCGTTGCGGCCGATGAACAGCGCCGCCTGGGGCCTCGCGCCCGCCGCCGCTAGTGCATCGGGCAAACCGGACGCTGCATGATCACGTACCTTCAGCCAAGCCTGCAGCGCCTGGACCGCCTTGGTACCCACCGGCACAATGCGCCGCTTGCTGCCCTTGCCCAACACATGGGCTTCACCTGCCTGCAAATCAACCCAGCCACGTGCGGCATCACTGGCATGAACATCGAGCCCGGTTAACTCGCCAACCCGCAAGCCACCACCGTACAGCAGTTCGACCATGGCCGCGTCGCGCACTTCCAGCCAAGGGTCGTTGTCGGTGGCCTCAAAACTTGCCATACGTACCGCATCATCCACACTCAGGGCCTTGGGCAAGGGTTTGGCCACCTTGGGGGCGCGCACATCAAGCACCGGGTTGGATGCAACCAGGCCCTCGCGCCCAAGCCAACCGTAAAACCCGCGCCAGCCCGACAAGATCAGCGCAATACCGCGGCCACTGCGGCCATTTGAGTGCATTTGCGCGACCCAGCGACGGATGTGAGCGGGCTCAACGGCGGTCAAGCTGAGGCCAAGCTGCGCTGCCTGCAAGGTCAGTTTTTCGAGATCCAGGGTGTAGAGGGCCACGGTGCGCTCGGCCAGGCGTTTCTCAAAGCGCACATGGTCCAGATAACGCTGCACCAGCGTATCCCTGGGCGGGCTTGTTATCGGGTTGACTTCCGTTGGCCTCGACGCCTGTAGGGTCGACTTCAGTCGACCTGGCCGAATGAAGTCGGCCCTACCAGGTTCAGTTTCGGAGTGCGACATCGGCCAGATAGGGGCTAGCGCAGCGGGGACAACGCGGCGCTGGCCAACTCGGCAACACGTGCCAGAAATTCGGTGCCCATGGTGCTGTTGAAGCGCTGGGAATCAGGTGACGCCAGCACCAGCAGGCCAAACGCCGGCGCAGTGCTGCCGATGGCGCCGGTGCGTAACGGCAAAATGGCCAGCGAGGCCACCGCCCTGGGATCAGGCAACCAATGGATCGCTTCGAGGCCCATATTGGCACCGCAGAACGGCGCGGTCAGGGAACTGGCGAAGACCTTGACATCTTCGCTGACACCCTGGGCAAAAGCCGCGTCGGCATAAGCTGCATCCACCTCCCACACCTTGATGCCGACCTGAGGCACGGCAAACAGGTCTGCCAGTTCGTCCGTCATGAGATCAGGCAGCTTGGTGGGGTCGGTGTTCAAAAACAGCGCACGTGCCCACTGCAGCAGCTTGTCTGACAGCACCATGTTCTCGTTGACGTTGCGAATCATGTCCATGATACGCAGCTCCAGCATCTTGATTTTTTCACGCAACATGTTGGCCTGGCGCTCCTGCAGGCTCACGGCGCGCTGGCTGTGAGGACTGCTCAGCTGCACGGCCGCCAGCATTTCAGCATGGCGCTCAAAAAAATCTGGCGTGTTCGCCAGGTAGTTGGCAATGTCGTCTTCGGTGATCGGGTTGTTGATGGCGCTGGGCAAATTTGAATTGGACATGTTCAGGACGCGTTGGAAAAGTCGTTGGGAATTTCAATATCACCTTGAAAAACGGTCTTGGCCGGACCCGTCATCATGACCGGCTCGCTATCGCCGGCCCAACCGATGGTGAGCACACCGCCATGGGTTTGCACATCCACCAGGTCGTCGAGCAGTCCGAGCCGGATGCCCGCCACCACGGCGGCACAGGCACCGGAACCACAGGCCAGCGTTTCGCCGGCACCGCGCTCAAACACCCGCAGCCGGATCCGCCGGCGGTTTAACACCTGCATGAACCCGGCATTGACCCGGTTCGGAAAAAACGGATGATGCTCAATCAAGGGGCCCTGCTGCGCTACCGGCGCAGTATCCACATCGTCCACCAGCTGCACGGCATGCGGGTTGCCCATCGACACCACAGACACCAGCACCACTTCAGTTACCGGTGCGGCCAGTGTCAGCGGCCATTGCTGCCAGTCACCCGTGGCCCGGGCGGCCGCCTGGCCGGGCACAAAAGGAATGCGCTCGAGTTCGAACACCGGCGCCCCCATGTTGACGGTCACGCGCCCGTCGGGCTTGAGCACCGGCTCAATCACGCCGCCTCGGGTCAGCACTCTGATCGCGTCTTTGCCGGTGAGCCCGGCATCGCGCACAAAACGCGCAAAACAACGGGCGCCATTGCCGCACTGCTCCACTTCAGCGCCATCTGCGTTGTGAATGACGTATTCGAAGTCAATGTTCGGGGCCGGTGACGGGCGCACCGACAGGATCTGGTCGGCGCCAACACCAAAGTGGCGGTCCGCCAGAAACCGGTACTGCGCCGTGCTCAGGCCCAAACGGGTCTGAGTCTCGTCGAGCACCACAAAGTCGTTGCCCGCGCCCTGCATCTTGGTAAAGGGAATTCGCATGGCCCGGATTATCCACGCGGCGGGGCAACAGTGGGTGCAGGATGTTTGATGGCGTTCTTGCGCAGCTTGTTGGCCACCGCACCGGGGAGATCGATGGCGCACTGGTCTGCGACCTGCAACAGGTAAAGCAGCACGTCGGCCACTTCGTCGGCAATCCGCTCTTTGGTTGCTGCATCTTGGCAGGCAAGCCGGGATTCTTCTGCCGTCATCCACTGGAAGATCTCGGCCAGCTCGGCGCACTCCACCATCAGTGCCGTACTCAGGTTCTTGGGCGTATGGAAGGACTGCCAGTGGCGCGCGGCGGCAAATTCACGCAGGGTCTGTTGCAGTGCCTGGAGGTCCATATCGATTTCCTGATGATTGGGGATGAAACAAGGCTGCGACAATACCAGCACTATGCAGCCTGTTTATACCCTCACCCTGTCTTGCCCGGACCGTCTGGGACTGGTGCACGCCGTGTCCGGCTTTTTGCTGGCGCACAGCGGCAACATCGAAGAAGCCGCCCAATACAACGACAACGACACCGGCCTGTTCTTCATGCGTGTGCAATTTGCCTGTGCGGCGCACAGCTTTGAGACACTGAAAGCACAGTTGGCCGACTTTGCCGCGCCCTTCCAGATGCAGTGGAAATTGCACGCCCAGTCGCAAAAAATGCGCACCGTGATCATGGTCAGCAAGGAAGGCCATTGCCTCAACGACCTGCTGTTCCGCTGGAAAAGTGGCCTGCTACCGCTCGACATTTGCGCGATTGTTTCCAACCACCGCGAGTTTTACCAGCTGGCAGCCGGCTACAACATCCCCTTCCACTACCTGCCAGTCACTGCCGCCACCAAGGCGCAGGTGGAAGCCAAGCAGATCGAGATCATCGAAAGTGAAGGTGCCGAACTGGTGGTACTGGCACGCTACATGCAAATCCTGTCTGACGACCTGTGCCGCAAGCTCAGTGGCCGGGCCATCAACATCCACCACTCCTTTTTGCCCAGTTTCAAGGGTGCCAAGCCTTACTACCAGGCACATGACCGAGGCGTCAAGCTCATCGGCGCTACCGCTCACTATGTGACCGCGGACCTGGACGAAGGCCCGATCATCGAACAGGACGTGGCGCGCGTCGATCACAGCAAAACGGTCGACGATCTCACTGCGCTGGGCCGCGATACCGAAAGCCAGGTGCTGGCCCGCGCCGTGAAATGGCACAGTGAACACCGGGTGCTGCTCAACGGCCACAAGACCGTGATTTTCAAATGACAAGCGGCGCTTGACGGGCCAGGCTCAAGGTCCTGCTTTCTTGTCAATCTGCGCCTGCAAGTCCAGATACGCCTGCAGGCGCACACCGCCCAGCGCCACCGCACGCGCGATGGCACGGCTGGCATCGGCGCGTCGCCCCAGTTCCAGCAGCACTTGCGCCAGATTGTTCCAGCCATCGGCCAAATCGGGATGCGTGGCGACCGTATGGCGGTAAGCCTTGGCGGCGGCTTCGCGCTGGCCCAGCACATAGGCGGTGTTGCCGGCACCCAGCAAGGCGGCACGGTCGTCCGGCCAGCGCTGCAGCGCGGCAGCAAACGCCTGTTGCGCGCCACGTGCATCCGTGCGCTCCAGCGCGGCGGCGGCGGCCGTGTAAGCCCCGGGCTCCGCAGTGGCCGGCAATTGACCGGGTTTCAACGCCAACATGGCCCAATATTGGCCGCGCGCCCAGGTGCGTTCAAAGGCAAACAGTGAAATTTCCATGCGCGCCGTGCGCCCGGAATGCAGCAGCAACACATGGCGCTCCCGGTCGAACCCTATCACCACCGCGTAATGCCATACCGGGTAAACGGGAAACGACAGATTCTGGAATACGAGCACCGGATGGCCCGCCGCCACCTCGCGCAGCACATCTTCGATTTTGGGCCGTAACGGGTAAGCCAGCAAACCTTGCCGTCGCGTCGCCGCCAGCATTTCTGGTTGCAATGAGCCTTGACGTCCTGGCAGATAAACCTGATTCACCAGGGTGTCAGGGCTTACCTTGACACCCGCCGCATGGGCCACCATGGCCAGCGCGGCAGGGCCGCATTCATAGTCTTGCTGCGGGAAAAACGGCACCTGGGCAAGTTCTGCCCGTGCCGGGATGTCTTCCGGCCAACTGGCATCCAACCGTGCCACCTGCGGCGTGGCACAGCCGCCCAACAACAGCATCAGCCAAACAAGAACTCCCGTTAAAACGGGGGGTCGCAGCTGGCTGAACCAAACGGTCATCGCACCGATCGCGTAAACGGGAACACTTTGGTCAGCCCCATGATGTCGGTCACCAGCAGCACAATGAACACGGTACACAGCACACCCAACCCATCGCCACCGGCCGGAGCCTGGTCAATGCGGCCGGCCAGTTGGGCGACTTCGCTATCGGACATGGCCGCCACCCGCTCCAGCGCGGCTTGCGGGCTGACCCCCTGGTCGAGCATGGCCTGGCGGACTTCGTCGCGCGCCAGGAATTGGTTCACGGCGACACGGCTGGTACTCAGGTTTCCTGAAGCTGCAGGTGCCGTGATTTCTTCGGTGGCCACGATGCGTGCTTGCGCGCCGAAGGGCAGGCTGGCCGCGGTCATGCAGACAATCAGGCCGGCGGAGATGCATTTCTTGAAGCTTTTCATGGTTTCCCTTTGGGGTTTGAGCGAAAGGCTTCGATTCAATCCGCTGGGGAGCATGAAGTCAAGGCAATTTACAACTTGACACACCAGCACCGCTCATTGTTATTCACTTGACCGGGCTGCGATGCCAAAGTCTTCATCCATCGCGACAGCCGGGTAATGAAAACGCACCGGACCATCGGGGCGTTCGTTCACATACTGAAACACGAGCGGATCCGTACTCTGGCGCACCGCCTCCACAGAACCCTGGAACGCGACTTTGCCGCTGTCGAGAATGATCACATGGTCAGCAATCTCGAGCGTTTGCTGCAGCTCATGCGAGACAAAAATACTGGTCAGCCCCATCGAGTCATTGAGCTGACGGATCAGATTGGCAGCCACGCGCAACGAAATCGGGTCAAGGCCCGAAAAAGGCTCGTCGTACATGACCAGATCCGGGTCCAGCGCAATCGCGCGCGCGATGCCAATGCGTTTGGCCATGCCGCCCGATACCTCGCTGGGCATCAGGTCACGCGCGTTGCGCAGGCCCACCGCATTGAGTTTCATCAGGACAACGTCACGGATGAGTGCTTCGGGCAAATCGGTATGTTCACGCAGCGGGAAGGCCACGTTCTCAAAGACGCTCATGTCGGCAAACAAGGCGCCGAACTGGAACAACATGCCCATGCGGCGCCGAACTGCGTAGAGCTGTCTCTGGTCCATCGGACCGATGTCCTGCCCGTCAAACAGCATTTGCCCCGACCAGGCACGACTCTGCCCACCCATCAGGCGCAGCGTGGTGGTCTTGCCGCCGCCCATCGGGCCGATGAGCGCTGTGACCTTGCCCCGGGGAATAGTCAAGGAAACATCATCGAGCACAGGGCTCTCCCCGTAGCCAAAGCTCAGGTGTCGAAATTCGACAAGGGGTGAGGAGATGAGTTCAGGCATGGATCTTGGACCGGACAGCATCCGGCAGGCAAATGATAGGCGATCCGGGCCGGGAAGTCGCCCCCCTTGTCAAATGCCCTGCGCCATGGCCTCGCCGAGACGGATGGCTTTGCCGGGCTGCCAGTCCGTGTTGAACTGCAGCGGCCCCTGCGGGAACAACATGACCACGGTGGAGCCCAGCAAGAAGCGGCCCATTTCCTCACCCTGTTGCAAGGAGACGGCGTCGCCGTGATAAGACCATTCGGTCAAGCGCCCGGGACGCGGCGCATTAACGACGCCGTGCCACGTGGTCGCCATGCTGCCCACAATCGTGGCACCGACCAGCACCATCACAAACGGCCCGCGCTCGCCGTCAAAAACACACACCACCCGTTCGTTGCGCGCAAACAGCCCCGGCACGCCGCGCGCTGTTGTGGGATTGACAGAAAACAAGTCACCTGGCACATAGATCATGCGTCGCAGGCGACCGGCACAGGGCATGTGGATGCGGTGGTAGTCGCGCGGGCTCAAGTACAGCGTGGCAAAGTGACCATGGTCAAACTGCGCGGCCAGCGTGGCATCACCACCCACCAGCGCCGTGCTGCTGTAGTGATGGCCCTTGGCCTGAAAGATCTGCTGACCTTCAACGGAACCAAACTGGCTGATGGCGCCGTCGACCGGGCAAATCAGTTCGCTGTTCGCCAATGGCCTGGCACCGGGTTTGAGTTCGCGGGTGAAAAGGTCCGGATTGGCTGCCTCGGCCATGTTGACACGGTAGCGCTGCACAAACCATGTGATCAATCGCGTGGTCATCGCGCCACCCCGGGCGCGCGCGATCCGTCCTGCCAAGGCGGTGACGGCCTGCTTGGGGATCAGGTATTGGAAAAGTACGGCGCTGCGATCAGTCATAAGGCAGGGATTCTACGCAGTGCATTCAAGGCACCGGCTGCCACAATCATGGCATGTCCGTTACCCGCATCCCCCCGATTCAATGCCTGCTGACTTTTGAAGCGCTGGCGCGCCTGCGCAGTGCGCCGCAGACCTCAGAAGAACTGTGTGTCACCCCCAGCGCAGTGAGTCACCGCGTCAAGCAGCTTGAACAAATCATTGGCACCAAACTTTTTGGCCGTGCCGACTTTTCCCTCACCACCGAAGGGACTGATGTGTGAGGGCGCTGCCGCCGACATGGGCATCGCACTGACACGTATCAAGCTGCCCATGCCCTGGCTGGAAAACGGCTCGCTGGTACGCCTGGGCACCAGTGCACCGTTTTCCAGCAATGTGCCGAGCCCGCACGCACTCTATCTGTGTTGGCGCACCGGCATGATGGAGCACTGGGAATGTGTGGCTTTTGCCGATTGGCTCAAACAAAGCGTGGTTTGAAAAATTTCAGGAAGGTTTATAAAAATGCTCAATGGTGATGCGCGCCGCAGGCATTAAAGTCAGGCTTCTCCAATCCGGTTGACAAGGACCTCGATGAACGCTGCCGCGACCCCAACAGAGTTTTCAGCTCAATCAAGAGCAGAGCGCCAGGCCCAGGTCATGCACAGGCTGTCTGCGCATTTGCCTGCCCACGCCCTGCTCTGGAACAACGAAGACACGACACCTTACGAGTGTGACGGTCTGACCGCGTACCGCCAGCGCCCGCTGGTGGTGGCCTTGCCGGAAAACGAAGCCCAGGTGCGGGCGGTGCTGAAAACCTGTTTTGATCTGGCAGTGCCGGTGGTGGCGCGCGGCGCGGGTACCGGTCTGTCGGGCGGTGCCATGCCAGATGCATTGGGCGTGACCCTGTCCATGGCCAGGTTCAACAAGATGCTCAAGCTTGATGCGGTATCGCGCACGGCGCTGGTGCAATGCGGTGTGCGCAACCTGGCCATCAGCGAGGCGGCGGCCCCGCTGGGCCTGTATTACGCGCCCGATCCCAGCAGCCAGATTGCCTGCACCATCGGCGGCAATGTGGCGGAGAACTCTGGTGGCGTGCATTGCCTCAAGTACGGCCTCACCTTGCACAACATCGTCAAGATCCGGGGCTTCACCATGGAAGGTGAGCCGATTGAATTCGGCTCGGACGCGCTGGATGCCCCGGGCTACGACCTGATGAGTGTGGTGATTGGATCGGAAGGCATGCTGGCCGTGGTGCTGGAGGTGACCGTCAAGCTCATTCCCAAGCCGCAACTCGCGCGCTGCATCATGGCCAGCTTCGATGACATCCGCAAAGCCGGTGAAGCGGTCGCGGCCGTGATCGCCGCGGGCATCATTCCGGCCGGGCTCGAGATGATGGACAAACCCATGACCGCGGCAGTCGAAGACTTTGTCCATGCCGGCTACGACCTTGCAGCCGCCGCCATTCTGCTGTGCGAAAGTGACGGCACGCCAGAAGAAGTCGAAGAGGAGATCGGCCGCATGAGCGCCGTGCTGCTGGCATCGGGCGCCACAAAAATTGCAGTCAGTCGTGACGAGGGCGAGCGCCTGAAGTTCTGGAGCGGTCGCAAGAACGCTTTCCCGGCGAGCGGTCGCATCAGCCCCGATTACATGTGCATGGACAGCACGATTCCGCGCAAGCGTCTGGCAGACATCCTGCTGGCCATTGCAGAGATGGAAAAAAAATACGGCTTGCGTTGTGCCAATGTCTTCCATGCCGGTGACGGCAACCTGCACCCGCTGATCTTGTTCGATGCCAACGACCCTGACCAGTTGCGCCGTTGCGAACTGTTTGGCGCCGACATTCTGGAAACCAGTGTGGCCATGGGTGGCACCGTGACCGGCGAACATGGCGTCGGAGTGGAAAAACTCAACAGCATGTGTGTGCAGTTCAGTGCCACCGAAAATGAACAGATGTTTGGTGTCAAGCGCGCCTTCGACACCCGGGGCCTGCTCAATCCCGGCAAGGTCATTCCGACGCTGAACCGCTGCGCCGAATACGGCAAGATGCTGGTGCGTGGCGGGCAGATCAAGCACCCTGACCTGCCTCGCTTCTAACTTGAACTGGACAAACTCATGAACGGTTTACGCGGAATGGCATGGCTGCTGGCCATGCAGTCACTGGGCGAGTTGCTGTCGCGCGGCCTGAAGCTGCCGTTCCCGGGGCCGGTGGTGGGCATGTTGCTGCTGCTTTTGGCGCTGCGTGTGCCCGCCATACGCACATCAGTGGCGGCCTGTGCCAATTTTTTGCTTGCCCACCTGTCCTTGTTGTTTGTGCCGGTGGGCGTGGGCGTGATGACACACCTGGGGTTGCTGGGCCAGTACGGTATGCGCATGCTGGCCGTCATCGTGCTGTCGACCTGGATCGGGCTCATCGTGACCGTGCTGGTGCTGCGCGCCTTCAAAGGGGAACACGATGCCTAATTTTGTCGAGTTGTGGGTTTATCTGTCGGCCACACCGCTGTTTGGCTTGAGCGCCACGCTGGTCGTCTACGTGTTGGTGCAAGCGCTTTATGCCAGGCTGGGTCAGGCGCCCTGGGCCAATCCGGTGCTTTGGTCAGTCGTCACGCTGGCCAGCCTGCTCACCGTGACCGGCGTCGACTACCCCACTTACTTTTCCGGTGCGCAGTTCATTCATTTCCTGCTGGGGCCTGCCGTGGTGGCATTGGCCTGGCCACTGTGGGAGCGCATCACTGCGCTGCGACGGCACTGGCAGGCTCTGCTGGCAGCGGCTGTAGTGGGCGGTGCGGCCGCCAGCGGCTCGGCCATGCTGCTGGGCTGGCTGATGGGCCTGCCGCATGAGGTGGTGTTGTCACTGGCGCCCAAGTCAGTCACCGCGCCCGTCGCCATGGGTATTGCCGACAAAATTGGCGGCACCCCGGCGCTGGCCGCTGTGTTTGCGGTGGTCACCGGCATGGTCGGCGCACTCAGTGGCAAGACCTTGTTCAGGCTTTTGAGAGTTCCAACGGATGGCCATGGCTGGATGGCACGCGGTTTTTCTCTGGGCACCGCAGC
>JBEGLK010000013.1:0-20077 GCA_041183605.1 Pseudomonadota bacterium | reverse complement strand
GTAGCTGGCTTCGATGTTGTCCAGGCGCGGATCGTCGTGTTTCAGGCGTTCCAGGCGGTAGTTGGGTGTTTCCAGCGATTTGTTGGGCACCATCAGCACATTGATGCGCTGCTTGAGCTCGATCTTGGCGATTTCGGTGCGTTTCTCGTTGAGCAGGAAAGACGCCACTTCAACCGGCACTTGGCACATCACCGATGCCGTGTTGTCTTTCAGCGATTCTTCCTGGATGATGCGCAAAATTTGCAATGCGCTCGATTCGGTGTCACGGATGTGGCCCGAGCCACCGCAGCGCGGGCAGGGGATGGAAGCACCTTCAGACAGCGCCGGGCGCAGTCGCTGGCGGCTCATTTCCATCAGGCCGAACTTGCTGATGGTGCCGAATTGCACGCGGGCGCGGTCCTGGCGCAGCGCGTCGCGCAGGCGGTTTTCCACTTCGCGGCGGTTGCGGCTTTCTTCCATGTCGATGAAGTCGATCACGATCAGGCCGCCGAGGTCGCGCAGACGCGCCTGGCGCGCCACTTCGTCAGCGGCTTCCAGGTTGGTGCGGGTGGCGGTTTCCTCGATGTCGCCGCCCTTGATGGCGCGTGCCGAGTTGACGTCGACTGATACCAGCGCTTCGGTGTGGTCAATCACGATGGCGCCGCCACTGGGCAGCGTGACCGTGCGGGCGTAGGCCGACTCGATCTGGTGCTCGATCTGGAAGCGGCTGAACAGCGGGGCGTCGTCGCGGTAACGCTTGACGCGGGCGGCGTGCTCTGGCATGACATGCGCCATGAACTGCTGGGCCTGTTCGTACACGTCGTCGGTATCGATCAGGATATCGCCAATGTCGTGGTTGAAGTAGTCGCGAATGGCGCGAATCACCAGGCTGGATTCCTGGTAAATCAGGAACGCACCCTTGCCGCCCTTGGCTGCGCCGTCGATGGCGGACCACAACTTGAGCAGGTAATTCAGGTCCCACTGCAGCTCAGGCGCGGCACGGCCAATACCGGCGGTGCGGGCAATGATGCTCATGCCGTTGGGGTATTCGAGCTGGTCCAGCGCTTCCTTGAGCTCGGCGCGGTCTTCGCCTTCAATGCGACGCGAAACACCACCGCCACGGGGGTTGTTGGGCATCAGCACCACATAACGGCCGGCCAGCGAAATGAAGGTCGTGAGCGCTGCACCCTTGTTGCCGCGCTCTTCCTTTTCCACTTGCACCAGCAGTTCCTGGCCTTCCTTGATGGCATCCTGAATGCGTGCCTGGCTGACTGCGACACCTTGCTGGAAATACTGCTTCGAGATTTCCTTGAATGGCAAAAAGCCGTGGCGCTCTTCGCCGTAATCGACAAAACAAGCCTCCAGCGAAGGCTCCACACGTGTCACCACGGCTTTGTAGATATTGCCCTTGCGCTGCTCGCGCCCTTCAATTTCGATTTCGTAGTCGAGTAATTTTTGTCCATCGACAATGGCGAGGCGGCGTTCTTCTGCCTGCGTCGCGTTGATCAGCATCCGTTTCATGGGTCGCGTTCCTTCAATTCAAATAGCAATAACAAGCTCATGACGAGCATTGATACACGAACTGACGCGTTGAAACGAGGAGGAAATAGCCGGAGAACCCGAACTCAAGTATTGAGTCTGGGTATAGGCGCGTGGAGGGGAGCGATCGGGATGGGTGTTGGGTTTGCTATTTTATTAATAGCTATTTGCGTCCGTTTGGCGGGCGCTGATGCCTGATGAATGCCATACGGCAGCACGGCTTCGCGCTGCAGGCAATGACACATCAGGTTGATCAACACAAACATTTCGCTTCATTCCATTCACAGCACGGGTCTGTGAATTTTGGGTATTCCATATCAGGGTTTCAATGCGTCGTTTTGACCCTTCAAACGGTCTGCCATGACGGACAGTGGGTCAGTCATCTGCGGGCAGGATGTCAGGCGGTATCGACTTTTCTGGCAGTGCAAGAGGCGCGTGAACTAAACTTCACCGACATGAAGAATGAATGATTCGTTAAATCAAACACTTACAGCACACTACCAGTGAAAGTCATTATAGAGGGCAAACCCTCTGCGCCCGCACCCCAAGTAAAAACCGTTTGCATTGACGAGGACAGCGCAGGCCAGCGTGTCGACAATTTCCTGATGCGCCATCTCAAGGGGGTGCCGAAAACCCACATTTACCGCATGATCCGAGGCGGTGAAGTGCGTGTCAACAAAGGCCGGGTGAGTGCTGACACCCGCCTCAACGAGGGTGATCTGGTGCGTGTGCCACCGGTGCGCATTTCCGAACGCGTGGCGGAAAAGGCGCAGGCCATGACCCAGGGCGTCGTGCGTGGCGTGCCCGCACGCGACTTCGCGGTGTTGCTGGAAGACGAGCACTTGCTGGTGATCAACAAACCCGCCGGTGTCGCCGTGCACGGCGGTTCGGGTGTGAGTTTTGGCGTGATCGAGCAATTGCGCATGGCCCGCCCGCAGGCCAAATTCCTGGAACTGGTGCATCGGCTGGACCGCGAAACCAGCGGTATCTTGCTGGTTGCCAAAAAACGCAGCGCCCTGAAAAACCTGCAGGACCAGTTCCGCGAGCGCCAAACCGGCAAGACCTACCTGGCCATGGTGCGGGGCAACTGGCCGGCGCGGCTCAAGGTGCTCGATAAGCCCTTGCACAAGTATTTGCTCGACAGCAAGGACAACCAAGCCGGTGAACGGCGCGTCAAGGTGGTGGCGCGTGACGATGCCGATGGCATGCCATCCGTAACCCTGGTCAAGGTGCGTGAGCAACTGCCGCACGGAACCCTGCTGGAGGTCACGATCAAGACCGGCCGTACCCACCAGATCCGGGTGCATCTGGCCAGTGAGGGTTATCCGATCCTTGGCGATGACAAGTATGGCGATTTTGATCTGAACAAACAGCTGGCCAGCGCCGCCGCCCGCCCAGGTCTCAAGCGCATGTTTTTGCATGCCTGGCGCCTGCAGTTCAATCACCCTGCCAGCGGCGAGCGCCTGGAACTTCTGGCAGAGTTGCCACCCGAACTGACCCAATTTATTTCAAATCAGGCGCCTGGGCGCCCCGCAACATGAGCTCTCGACGTTTTGACCTGATCGCCTTTGACTGGGATGGCACCCTGTTTGACTCCACGGCCATCATTGCGCGCTGTATTCAGGCGGCCGTGCTGGACGTGGGCGGCAAGAAACCAAGCGACGAGGCGGCATCCTATGTAATCGGCCTGGGCTGGACGCAGGCACTGGCCCACGTGGCGCCGGATGTGTCGTCCGAGCGTTATCCACTGCTGAGTGAGCGTTATCGTCACCATTATTTTGCGATTCAGCACGAGATCAGTCTGTTTGATGGCGTTTTGCCGATGCTGGCGGCGCTCCGGACGCGGGGCCATTGGCTGGCGGTGGCAACCGGCAAGACACGCCGCGGCCTGGACGAGGTCTTGGCCAGCTCGACCTTGGTGGGTGCGTTTGACAGCTCGCGCACCGCCGATCAGACGGCCAACAAGCCGGATCCCTTGATGTTGCTGGAACTGATGGCCGAATTTGACGTGCCGCCCGAGCGCACCCTGATGATTGGTGACACCACCCATGATCTGCAAATGGCGCGCAATGCCGGCTGTGCCAGCGTGGGTGTGAGTTATGGCGCGCATGAGCCTGAGGCATTTGCCGCACTCAAACCCTTGACGGTGGCGCATGATGTGGCCCAACTGCATGACTGGTTGTGCCAGCACGGTTGAGGCGGACCGATGAGCCAGGCCATTTTTTTATGCCATTCCCAAGCGCTGGTGGACAGCGATCTTGCGGTGCCATTTGAGGTCTGTTACCTGGGCCAGAATCATGCGGCTTTTGCCGTGCGTTACCAGGGCCGGGTGCATGCTTACCTGAACCGTTGCAGCCATGTGCCCATGGAAATGGATTTCCAGCCCAACCGCTTTTTTGACCTGACCGGGCACTGGCTGATCTGTGCCACCCATGGCGCGACCTATTCACCACAAACCGGGCAATGCAGCATGGGCCCTTGCCGCGGCGCTTTGATCAAAATCGAGGTGTCTGAATCGGACGGCCTGGTGCACTGGCATACTTCAGATAAATTTAAATTGCCTGATTGATTTATGAATGAACCTGTGAACGAACCCTCTGAACTGTCTTCGGGGGCTTCAGAGTCTGCTCAAGAAAAACAAAGTTGGGAGCGCGCTACTTTGGAGAAACTGGCATTCGCGAGCTTGCAGGAGCAGCGCTTGGCGCGGCGCTGGCGTACTTTTGTGCGATTGGCCTGGCTCTTGTTTTTTGGGGTTTCAGTCAGGGCATGTCCAATCAGGATGTGACCAGGCCACACACGGCCATGATTGAAATCAAGGGTGAAATTGCCTCGGGTGCCGAGGCCAGTTCGGAACTGATCATCGGCTCGTTGCGCAATGCGTTTGAAGACAGTGGCGCCCAGGCGGTGGTGCTGTTGATCAATTCGCCAGGGGGCAGCCCGGTCCAGGCGGGCATCATCAACGACGAAATCAAGCGGCTCAAACATCTGCACAACAAGCCGGTGTACGCTGTGGTGGAGGAGTCGGCGGCGTCGGCGGCCTACTATATTGCGGTGTCGGCCGACAGGATTTTTGTGGACAAGGCCAGCATTGTGGGCAGCATTGGTGTCCTCATGGACGGTTTTGGTTTCACCGGGCTGATGGACAAGCTTGGGGTGGAGCGCCGACTCATGACGGCGGGTGAAAACAAGGGTTTTCTGGACCCGTTCAGTCCCCAGACCAAGACCCAGCGCGCCTATGCCCAGGCCATGCTGGACCAGATCCATCAGCAATTCATCACGGTGGTCAAGGAAGGGCGCGGCCAGCGTCTCAAGGAAACCCCCGAGACCTTCAGTGGTTTGTTCTGGAGCGGGCAGCAGGCGGTGGAGATGGGCTTGGCTGACCAGTTGGGCAGCCTGGACTTTGTGGCGCGTGAAGTGGTCAAGGCCGAGGAAATCATTGACTACACCCGTCGCGACAACGTCGCCGAGCGCTTGGTCAAGCGTTTTGGTGTGGCCATGGGGGCCGGGGCCGTGTCCGCGCTGAAAGCAGCGACTTCGCTACATTGAGTCCTGAGCGCTATTCGGGCGTTTGCTCAGCGCCCGATGGCAAATACTGCCGGTGTTGCGTTGTTCAATATCACCGGTTTGTGCTTCCAGTTTTTGATGCTGTCGCTGGTGATGCTGGCGTTCTCCAATGTGAGCCCGCTGCTGATGGCGAGACGGGTGTTGGGCTGCAGAGTTTGTAGCAGAGCCTGCAACATATTGAGGTTGCGGTAGGGGGTTTCTATGAACAGCTGGGTCTGGCCGACCTTGAGTGCCAATGTTTCCAGCTCGCGCAGACGTTGCGTGCGCTCCTGTGGGTCCTGTGGCAAGTAACCGACAAAAGCAAAGTTCTGACCGTTGAGTCCGCTGGCGGCCAGCGCCAGCAGCAGCGACACCGGTCCAATCAAAGGCACTACCTTGACACCCAGGTCATGGGCGGCACGCACCACCGACGAGCCCGGGTCGGCCACGGCGGGCATGCCGGCTTCGCTGACCAGACCCATGTCGTGCCCGTCGAGCGCCGGTTGCAACAATCCACGGGCATCGAAGCTGCCATGATGGTCGCCTTTTTTGTGCACTTCACGCGGCAGTTCCACCAGTGACAAGGCCTGGATGGGCAGACACAGGGGTGTAATCTCGTTGACACGCTTGAGGTAGGCACGCGCCGATTTGGCGTTTTCACACACCCAGTGCGCCAGACCCGCTGCCACCGTGAGGGTGCCCATGGGCAGGGAGTCGCGCAGGTCAGTACCTTGCGTGCAGCCAAAGTCAAGTGGCGCTGGCACCAGGAAAAGCCGGCCCTTCATAACACTTTGAAGCCGGCGGCTTCGAGCAGATGACAGGTTCGGATCAGCGGCAGGCCGACCAGCGCGGTCGGGTCGTCATTATCAATTTGTGCCAGTAAGGCAATGCCGAGCCCTTCGCTTTTGGCGCTGCCCGCGCAGTCGTAGGGTTGCTCGGCCAGCAGGTAACGTTCGATCTGATCGTCGCTTAAATCCCGGAATTGAACCTTGACCTGTGCCAACTCGGTTTGGGCGAAGCCGGTGGCTTGGCAAACCACCGCCACCGCCGTCTGGAAAATCACGGTTTGGCCGCGCATGCGTTGCAATTGGGCGACTGCGCGTGCATGATCGCCAGGCTTGCCCAGTGCCTCGCCATTGAGGTCCGCCACTTGATCAGAACCGATCACCAGACATTCCGGATGTTGCGCGGCGACCGCTTGCGCCTTGGCCAGAGCCAGCCGGCGAGCCAGTGGCGCCGGGGTTTCATGGGGTAGTGCGGTCTCATCGACGTGTGAGGCGACGACGGTGAAGGGCAGGTGCAGCCGTTCCAGCAAATGGCGGCGGTAAACAGAGGTGGAAGCCAGGATGAGCTGGCGTTGCGGTGATTCAGTCATGCCCCGATTCTCTTACACTGCGGGCATGACGACCACGCAACGCCCCCCCAAACTCGATGTCAAACAAGCCGGACACACCGCGCTGCAGCTTTCTGGCCAGGATCAGTTGGCCAATTACGAACGCCTGATGGAGGAAACCCGGGGCCTGGGTGGGGAAAATGCGCTGAATTGGTCTGTGCGGGCGGCGCTACAACCAGGCGCCAACGGTTTGCCACAGGTGTGGCTGTTTTTAAGCGTGAACACCAGCCTGCCCCTGACTTGCCAGCGTTGTTTGGGGCCGGTGGATGTACCTTTGGTGATCGAGCGGGCTTTTCGCTTTGTCGAGACCGAGGCCCAGGCCGAGCAGGAAGACGATGCCTCGCCCGAGGATTTGCTGGTGCTGAGCCGCGACTTTGACCTGGCTGCCCTGATGGAGGACGAGGTGCTGATGGATTTGCCGGTGGTGCCACGCCACGAGGTCTGTCCCGTGCCCGTCAAGCTGGCGGTCGCGGATGCCAATTTTGACGAGTCGGCGCCCAAGCCGAATCCTTTTGCCGTGCTGGCCGGACTGAAAGGCCACGGCAAACACTGAAGGTTTCAAAGTCGCTGCCTTGGGTTATACTCTACAGCTTTTGCGCATCTAGAGTTGCGCTTTTAACAATCCCAATTCGCTGCCCTTGGGGCAGCCTATAGCTTTAAGGAGCGGAACATGGCCGTCCAACAAAACAAAAAGTCCCCTTCCAAGCGCGGCATGCACCGTTCGCATAACGCTTTGGTCGTGCCCGGCATCGCTGTGGAAGCCACCACCGGTGAAACCCACTTGCGTCACCACATCAGCCCCAACGGTTTTTACCGCGGTCGTCAGGTGATCAAGAGCAAGACTGAAGCCTGATTTATTCAGACACCCAAGGCCCGGGGCTACCCAACGTGTAGCCCCGGGCTTTTGCTTTTTTGAGTCTGAAGCGCGTTGGACTTGTCTTTGATGTTTGTTGGGCGAGCTGTAATTCATGATCACTATTGCTGTTGACTGCATGGGAGGCGACCATGGTCCTGGCGTTACCTTGCCGGCCTGTTCCCGTTTTCTGGATCAGCACTCCGATGTGCAACTGATTTTGGTTGGACTGCCAGAAAGCATGGCCGGCTTCAGCCATGTGCGGGCGACTGTGGTGTTGGCCAGCGAGGTCGTCACCATGGATGATCCGCTGGAGGTCGCGTTGCGTCGCAAAAAAGATTCCTCGATGCGCGTGACCATCCTGCAGGTCAAGAATGGTTTGGCACAGGCGGCAGTTTCGGCAGGTAATACCGGCGCCTTGATGGCCATTTCGCGTTATGTTTTGAAAACCCTCGACGGCATCGACCGTCCCGCCATTGCCGGGCAAATTCCCAATGCCAAGGGTGCGGCGACCACCGTGCTCGACATGGGCGCCAACGTGGACTGCACGGCGGAGCATTTGTTGCAGTTTGCGGTGATGGGGTCGGCGCTGGTGTCGGTGCTCAGCGGTGAAGACAATCCCAGCGTGGGTTTGCTGAATATTGGCGAAGAGGCTATCAAGGGCAACGAAGTCATCAAACAGGCCGGTGAGTTGCTGCGCGCCGCCGGAAAGGCGGGTGACCTGAACTTCTATGGCAACGTCGAAGGCAATGACATCTTCAAGGGCACAGCCGACATCGTCGTGTGTGATGGTTTTGTCGGCAATGTGGCGCTCAAGGCCAGCGAAGGCTTGGCCGGCATGATCGTGGATTTCCTGAAACGGGAGTTTTCGCGCAATATTTTCACCAAAATGTCTGCGCTGGCGGCTTATCCGGTGATTGCAGCCCTCAAAAAACGCATGGACCATCGGCGCTACAACGGCGGCGCTTTGCTGGGCCTGCGCGGCCTGGTGTTCAAGAGCCATGGTTCAGCCGACGAAATGGCTTTCGGCTACGCCCTGACGCGAGCGTATGATGCAGCCCGCAATAATTTGTTAGATCGTGTCCGGGTCCGGATTGCCCATGCCGCGCCGCTGCTGGCGGTGGATGATGTGGCCATTTGACCGCAGACGACTTCCTCGGTTTGATTCATGAAAATTTTCTCTCGTATTACCGGTACCGGCAGTTATTTACCGCCGCGGCGTCTCACCAATACGGACCTGGTGGCGGAGCTTGCTGCACAGGGTGTCGAGTCCAGCGATGACTGGATTGTTGAGCGCACCGGCATTCGCGCCCGCCATTTCGCAGCGCCGGATGTGGGCAGCAGTGAGCTTGCCTTGCACGCGGCGCGGCAGGCCTTGCAGGCTGCGGGCGTGGAAGCCAAGGATATTGACCTGATCATTGTCGCCACCTCGACGCCCGACATGGTGTTTCCTTCGACAGCCTGTATCTTGCAGGGCAAGCTGGGTGTCAAGGGCGGCGCTGCTTTTGACGTGCAGGCGGTGTGCAGCGGCTTTATTTATGCCTTGACCATTGCCGATGCCATGATCAAGTCAGGTTCGGCCACCAAAGCGCTGGTGATTGGTGCCGAGGTGTTTTCCCGCATTCTGGATTTCAAGGACCGCACGACCTGCGTGCTGTTTGGTGATGGCGCGGGTGCGGTGGTGCTGGAGGCTTCCGACGAGCCGGGCATCTTGGCCACCGACATCCACGCGGATGGCAGTTACAACCAGATTCTGTGTGTGCCAGGCAATGTGTCCGGCGGGCAGATCCTGGGTGAGCCCTTGCTGCGCATGGATGGCCAGGCCGTCTTCAAACTCGCGGTCGGTGTGCTGGATGAAGCAGCCCGTGCGGTGTTGTCCAAAGCGGGCAAGGTGGAGGCCGACATCGACTGGCTGATCCCGCATCAGGCCAACATCCGCATCATGCAGGGTACTGCGCGCAAGCTCAAGCTGTCGATGGACAAGGTGGTGGTCACGGTGGACCAGCATGGCAACACCTCGGCCGCCTCGATCCCGCTGGCGCTGGACACCGCCGTGCGCGGCGGCCAGGTTAAAACGGGTCAAACCTTGCTGCTGGAAGGCGTGGGTGGCGGTTTTACCTGGGGCGCCGTCCTGCTGAAGTTGTAAGAGACAAAACTATTCCGTTACGGGATAAAGTCTTGTCGCTGATTTGTATCTGCTCTATCTGACAAAAACATGAAACCTTTTGCATTTGTATTTCCGGGCCAGGGTTCGCAGTCCGTTGGCATGCTTGACGGTTGGGGCGATCACCCGCAAGTCAGGCTGGCCCTGCAGGAAGCCTCTGACGCGCTCGGTGAAGATATTGGCCTGCTGATCAAGGATGGCCCCAAGGAAGCCTTGGCGCTCACCACCAATACCCAGCCCGTCATGCTGGTGGCCGGTGTGGCCGCCTACCGGGTCTGGATGGCCGAAGTGGGTGTGGCACCACAAGCTCTCGCGGGTCACTCGCTGGGTGAATACTCGGCACTGGTGGCTGCCGGCGTGCTGAGCCTGTCCCAAGCTGCGCCGCTGGTGCGTTTTCGTGCCCAGGCCATGCAGGATGCGGTGCCGGTGGGTGTTGGCGCCATGGCAGCCATTCTGGGCATGGAGGCGGCCAAAGTCAGTGCTGGCTGCGCCGAAGTCACGGCGTCTTTCGGAGCCGGTTCGGCTGAGGTCGTCGAAGCGGTCAATTTCAATGATCCGGGCCAGACCGTGATTGCGGGCTCCAAGGCTGCGGTCGAACAAGCCTGTGTGGCGCTCAAAGCTCAGGGCGCCAAACGTGCCTTGCCTTTGCCGGTGTCGGCGCCGTTTCACTCGAGTCTGATGAAGCCGGCGGCGCTCAAGCTCAAGGAAAAACTGCAGGCCACCGTTTTTGCGACACCCCAGATTGCGGTGGTCAACAACATTGATGTTGCCGTCGAAGAGGACGCTGACCGCATTCGTGACGCCCTGTTTCGTCAGGCCTTTGGCCCGGTGCGCTGGGTCGAGTGTGTACAGGCTTTGGGTGCGCGCGGTTTGCCCAACTTGGTGGAGTGTGGCCCGGGCAAGGTGCTGGCAGGAATGACCAAACGCATCAACGCCGACATGCAGGGTGTGCCCCTGTTTGATGTGGCGAGCCTGGCTGAAGTCAAAACATTTATTACGGACGCGCAATAACATGAGCGAAATGAAGTTTGAAGGACAGGTTGCACTGGTGACAGGCGCCTCGCGTGGCATTGGTGCGTCGATCGCGCTGGCATTGGCTGAACGTGGTCTCAAAGTCATCGGCACGGCCACCACCGACGAGGGTGCCGCCAAAATCAGCCAGACACTGGCGGCATTTCCTGGTTGCCGCGGTCAAAATCTCAACGTCAATGACGCCGCGGGTGTTGACGCCGTGATTGATGCGATTGTCAAGGAGCATGGCGGCTTGCAGATTCTGGTCAACAACGCCGGCATCACGCGCGATAACCTGGCCATGCGCATGAAGGACGATGAGTGGGATGCGGTGCTGGACACCAACCTCAAGGCGGTTTTTCGCATGAGTCGTGCGGTCATGCGCACCATGATGAAGCAGCGTTATGGCCGCATCATCAGCATCACCTCGGTGGTGGGTGCGTCCGGTAACCCGGGGCAAGCCAACTATGCAGCGGCCAAGGCGGGTGTTGCCGGCATGACGCGTGCCCTGGCGCGAGAGTTGGGTTCGCGCAACATCACGGTCAACTGCATTGCGCCCGGTTTCATTGAGACAGACATGACCGCCCATTTGGCGGATGAGCAGCAAAAAGCCCTGCTGAGCCAGATTCCGCTGGGGCATCTGGGCAAACCTGCTGACATCGCGCATGCGGTAAGCTATCTGGCGTCGCCACAGGCGGCGTATGTCACAGGCCAGGAATTACATGTCAACGGCGGTATGTTCATGGCCTGAAGGCCACTGCCGTTGATGACAAAATAAAGCCGCGTTATCCGTACGGCAGCCGGGTTCAGGAATGACTTCCAAGCCCGGCTAAAATCACGGATCTTTTCACAACCCTTTGAGGGAACTCATGAGCGATATCGAAGCACGCGTTAAAAAAATCATTGCCGAACAACTCGGTGTTGAAGAATCACAAGTTACCAACGAAAAAGCCTTCGTGGCCGATCTGGGCGCAGACTCCCTGGACACCGTTGAACTCGTGATGGCACTCGAAGATGAATTCGGCATTGAAATCCCCGACGAAGATGCTGAAAAAATCACGACGGTGCAAAACGCCGTTGACTACGCTACCAACCACAAAAAAGCGTAATTTTGCAGGCTGACGCCCTGCCTGGGTGTCGCCAAGGTCAGCATCACAGGCCGGTCCTTGACGGGGCCTTGTGTGCTGGCAGTACCCAATTTTCATCCTGCCCCGCCATGGGGTCGGGTTTTATTCGGACGAACCACTGACTGCTTATGAATATGCCTCGTCGTCGCGTTGTCGTTACCGGTTTGGGTTGTGTCAGTCCCGTTGGCAACACGGTTGACACGACTTGGGCCAATTTGTTGGCTGGTCAGTCCGGTGTGGGGTTGATCACCCACTTCGATGCTTCCACTTTCAACTGCAAGATTGCAGCTGAGGTCAAGGGTTTTGACATCGAGTCCTACATGAGTGCCAAAGAAGCGCGCACTATGGACACTTTTATTCATTACGGCATTGCAGCCGCTGCCCAGGCCGTCGCTGATGCCGGCCTGCCCACCGGCGAGAACCTGAGTGATGAACTGGCCACCCGGATCGCCTGTGTGATCGGCTCCGGAATTGGCGGTCTGCCCATGATCGAGAGTGTGCATGCCGAATACGTGCAGCGTGGTGCGCGGCGCATTTCGCCGTTCTTTGTGCCGTCGACCATCGTTAACATGATTGCCGGCCATGTGTCGATCCGCTTTGGCTTCAAGGGGCCGAATCTGGCCATCGTGACGGCCTGTACCACCGGTTTGCATTGCATTGGCCAGGCCGGCCGCATGATCGAATATGGCGACGCCGATGTGGTGGTTGCGGGCGGCTCTGAGGCCACCGTCTCTGCGCTTGGTGTGGGTGGTTTTGCCGCCATGCGCGCCCTGAGCACCCGCAATGACGACCCCGCCACTGCCTCGAGGCCATGGGACAAGGACCGCGATGGTTTTGTGCTGGGTGAAGGGGCTGGCGTCATGGTGCTCGAAGAATACGAACACGCCAAGGCGCGCGGCGCCAAAATTTACGCCGAGTTGGCCGGTTTTGGCATGAGCGCCGACGCCGGACACATGACGGCGCCCAACATGGACGGCCCGCGTCGCGCCATGGTGACGGCCTTGACCAATGCCGGCCTCAACGCCGACCAGGTCGACTATGTCAATGCACACGGCACATCCACACCGCTGGGTGACGTGAATGAATCCAACGCCATCAAGGCCGCGCTGGGTGACCACGCCAAAAACGTGGTGGTCAATTCCACCAAGTCCATGACAGGACATTTGCTGGGCGGCGCCGGCGGACTCGAATCCGTGGTCACGGTGTTGGCTTTGCACCACCAAAAGAGCCCCCCCACCATCAATATCTTCAACCAGGATCCGGAATGTGATCTGGACTACTGCGCCAACACCGCACGCGACATGAAGATCAACGTGGCTGTCAAAAACAATTTTGGCTTCGGGGGGACCAACGGGACCCTGGTGTTCAAACGGGCTCCCTGACCTTCCGCAACAGCGTTTCAAACCATGCACAACGCCCCAGCCGTGAGTTATCCGGTGGGGCGTTCGCGTTTTCAGAAGGCACTGCTACTGGTCGTGCTGCTGGCGGGCGCTTTCGCTCAGGGCCTCTGGTGGCTGCAATCGGCTGAACATGGCGTCATTCATGGACTGGGATTCCTGCTTTGGCTGATGTTGGGTGCCTGGGCGTTTTGGTCAGCCGGGCACACGCCGCAACAACAGCTGGTCTGGGATGGTCAGGACTGGCGTCTGGAGTCGGGCGCCCGGAGTTCACTGGTGACACCGCAGGTGATTCTGGATTTGCAGCACGACTTGCTTGTTTTTTTGCGACCTGCCGGTGGATCGGCCTTCTGGGTCTGGCCCACCCGAAAGGCGCAGCCAGAACGCTGGCTGGCATTGCGCCGGGCCTTGTTCAATCCTGCTTCACCTGTCATGATTCCTGATTCATCCCCTATGGCCGCATCGCCAGAACTCTGAATGTCCAACGATCAGATCCCCGACAGCCCCACGGTACCGCAAGCAGGCGACAGTGATGCCATGCTGGTCGAGCGGGCGGTGGCGGGTGATCAGCGGGCCTATGAGCTGTTGGTGATCAAGTACCAGCGACGGATCGAGCGCCTGATCGGGCGCATGGTGCGGGACGTCGATCTGGTGGAAGACATTGCCCAGGAAACCTTTATTCGCGCTTACCGCGCGCTGCACCAGTTTCGGGGCGATGCCCAGTTCTACACCTGGCTTTACCGTATCGCCGTCAATACTGCCAAACGTTTCCTGCTCAAGCTCAAGCATGACCCAGCCATTTCCCAGAGCAGTCTGCAATCCAATGACGAAGACGATGAAACTTTTCAGCGCAGAAATGAACCAAGCACAGACGAGACACCCGAATCGATGCTGGCAGCCAAGGAAATTGGCCAGGCGGTGAACGCGGCGATGGAGGCCTTGCCTGACGATCTGAAACAGGCTTTGACCCTGCGTGAAATAGATGGTTTGAGTTATGAGGAAATTGCAGAGGTGATGAATTGCCCCTTAGGCACCGTGCGTTCACGTATTTTCAGGGCGCGCGAGGCGGTATCGGGCAAGGTGAAGCCCATGCTGGAAAAGCAGACGGGCAAGCGTTGGTAAACATGTGATTGGGATCCGGGCAAGGCAGCACAACAAAGGCAGCGACAAGCATGACAGACAAATTGATTGAAAACAGTGAGTTGGTCTCGGCGCTGGTCGATGGACAGTTGCACGATGCCGAATTTGCCCAGGTCATGGCGCATCTGGAGGACAGCAGCGAGGCCCGCCAGCGTTGGCACAGCTACCATGTGGTGGGTGATGCCTTGCGCACCGGGCAAGCCGATGTGAGCGCGCATGATGCCGACTTTGTGCTGCGGCTACGCACCAGATTGCAACAGGAATCGCCATCGTTGGTGGTGCAGGCGCCGGTCAAATCAAGTTCCCAGGCAGTTCGCCGCTCAAGCGCCAATGACCCCTTGTGGCGCATGGTGGTGGGCCTGGCCTCGGTGGCTGTGGTGGCGGTGCTTGCATGGCAAGGTTTCAAGGGTTCGGAGGCGCCGGGCGCTCAACTGGCGGCTGCGCCGCAGGCAGGCACCACGGCAGGGGGCCCGGATGTGACGCCGGTCATGATCCGCGATCCGCAGCTCGACGCCTTGATGGCCGCACATCGCCAGTTTGGAGGCACCTCGGCGCTGCAAATGCCGACCGGTTTTTTGCGCAATGCCACTTTTGAGGCAGGTGCCCGTTGAGACCACTTGCTCTTTTTATGCTTGGCCTGGCTTTGCATGTCGGGATGGCCCGGGCGCAAAACGAGCCCGTTCAGCCTCTGGTCAAAGGCCAAGTAGCCAAGCAGGACGAGGCGCCGATCAGCCGCTGGCTGATGCGTTTGCACAACGCCGCCAGGCAACGGACCTACGTGGGAACCTTTGTCGTGTCAGCAGGCGACACCATGTCGTCATCGCGCATCTGGCATGTGTGTGACGGCCAGCAGCAAATGGAGCGGGTCGACGCCCTGACCGGGGTGGCACGCACCACATTTCGCCGTAATGAGCAGGTGGTCACGTTTTTGCCAGAGCGTCGGGAAGTCATTTCTGAAACGCGCGAATCCATTGGTCTGTTTCCCAACTTGCTGAACCGGGCCGATTCGTCGATTGCCCAGTTTTACGGCCTGAAGGTGCTCGGACGTGAACGTGTCGCGGGTCTTGTCTCTGACGTGGTGCAATTGTTGCCGGTGGACAGTTTGCGGTTTGGCTACAAGGTCTGGACCGAACACGAAACCGGCGTGGTGGTCAAACTGCAGACCCTCAACGCAGACCAGCGCGTACTGGAGCAGGCCGCGTTTTCCGAGCTGCAAATTGGCGAGAACGTGAGCATGGCCCGACTGGCGGCACAAATGGACAACACCGAAGGCTTCAAGGTTTACAAGCCTGAAATACGCAAGACCACGGCGGCGCAGGAGGGCTGGTCGTTCAAAGGGCAGGTGGCTGGTTTCAAACCCATGGCCTGCCAAAAGCGTGTGGGCGCGGGCCAATCCGACCCTGTTGCCAACACCTTGCAGTGGGTTTTTTCAGACGGTCTGGCGTCGGTGTCGCTGTTCATGGAAAATTTTGAAACTGGCCGCCACAGCAAGACCTTGCCCTCCGAGCAGTTTTCCATTGGTGCCACCCACATGCTGGCGCGGCGCCAGGGTGATTGGTGGATCACCGCAGTGGGCGAAGTGCCAACACAAACCCTGGCACTTTTTATTCAGGGTCTTGAAAGAAAAAAATAAGTCTCCATTTCCATGTGTGTTTTTTCAAAAAGGCTGAAGATGATCCAACTCAATTTAAAAAGCATGTGCGCATGTATTTTGAGTGCCACCCTGGTGGCCACGGCATCGACCGTGATGTTGCCCATGTCCCCGGCTTTGGCCCAGGCGCGCGCGCTGCCTGACTTCACCGATCTGGTGGAACAGGTGGGGCCGTCTGTGGTCAACATACGCACCCTGGAGAAGGTGAACCCGCGGCAAAACCAGCAGGGCCAGATGGACCCTGACATGCTGGAATTTTTCCGCCGCTTTGGCTTGCCGATCCCCAATATTCCCAACAATCCGCATCAGAATCCGCCGTCCGGACGTGGCCAGCCCGCACCGGAAGAGCAGCCCCGGGGTGTTGGCTCCGGCTTTATCCTGAGCCCGGACGGCATGATCATGACCAATGCCCACGTGGTCGACGGCGCAGATGAAGTCATCGTGACCCTTACCGACAAGCGTGAGTTCAAGGCCAAAATCATTGGTGCCGACAAGCGCAGCGACATTGCTGTGGTCAAGATTGATGCCACCGGTTTGCCCGCCGTCAAGGTGGGTGACGTGAATCGCCTCAAGGTCGGCGAGTGGGTGATGGCGATTGGCTCGCCGTTTGGGCTGGACAACTCGGTGACCGCTGGCATCGTGAGCGCCAAGCAGCGCGATACCGGCGACTATTTGCCCTTCATTCAAACCGATGTGGCGATCAACCCGGGCAACTCGGGTGGTCCGCTGATCAATATGCGTGGCGAAGTGGTGGGTGTCAACAGCCAGATTTATTCGCGCTCGGGTGGTTCCATGGGCATTTCGTTCTCCATTCCGATGGATGAGGCAGTGCGGGTGAGTGAACAGTTGCGCGCCACGGGCCGTGTGACGCGGGGCCGTATCGGGGTGCAGATCGAACAGGTGACCAAAGAAGTGGCCGAGTCGATTGGTCTGGGGCAACCTTATGGTGCGCTGGTGCGTGGTGTTGAAACCGGTGGTCCGGCTGACAAGGCCGGTGTCGAAGCCGGTGACGTCATCATCCGGTTTGACGGCAAAAAAGTCGAAAAATCCAGCGATCTGCCACGCATGGTGGGTGGCACCAAGCCCGGAGTCAAGAGCACCGTGACGGTGTTCCGGCGTGGCGCCAGCAAGGATTTGAGCGTGACGGTTGCCGAAATCGAGGCTGACAAAACAGCTTCCAGGACGTCCGGCAAAGCGCCCAAGGCCGCAGAATCCAAAATGGCCCAGACGATGGGGCTGGAGTTGACCGACCTGACCGATGCCGTCAAGAAGGAATTGAAGATCAAGGCGGGGGTGCAGGTCAGTGCTGCCAGCGGTCTGGCCGCCCGCGCCGGTTTGCGCGAGGGTGATGTGATTTTGGCCGTGGCCAATGTCGCAGTGGTCAATGTAGCGGGTTTCGAGAAAGTCATGGCCGATGTGGATAAAACCAAACCGGTCAATATCCAGTTCCGCCGTGGTGACTGGGCTCAGTACACCGTGATCCGTTTGAATCCTTAGTTGCTTGGGGTCAGAGCACGTCGCGGTGCGAGTGGTCTGACCCGCAAGGCATTTGGTTGGGGCGCGCCTGACTTAATTACAATCGGGCCATCAACTTTGGTGTAGCCAATGCCTTGGTTCAGGGCGCGTCTCTCTGGAACGCGCCCTTTTTTCTGTTGTTCACTTACTCACTTGAATCGGTTTTCCTGGATGCATCACATCAGAAATTTCTCCATCATTGCCCATATTGACCATGGCAAGTCCACGCTGGCAGACCGCCTGATCCAGCGTTGTGGTGGTTTGCAGGAGCGCGAAATGGAAGCGCAGGTGCTGGACTCGATGGACATCGAGAAAGAACGCGGTATCACCATCAAGGCACAAACGGCGGCGCTGCACTACAAGGCGCGTGATGGCCAGGTCTATAACCTGAACCTGATTGACACACCCGGTCACGTCGACTTTTCCTACGAGGTCAGCCGTTCACTGTCGGCCTGTGAAGGGGCATTGCTGGTAGTGGACGCCAGCCAGGGTGTGGAAGCCCAAACCGTGGCCAACTGTTACACCGCGCTCGACCTCGGTGTGGAAGTGGTGCCAGTGCTGAACAAGATGGATCTGCCCAACGCCGACCCTGACAACGCCCGCTCCGAAATTGAAGACGTGATCGGCATCGACGCTTCCGAGGCCATTGCCTGTTCGGCCAAGAGTGGTATGGGCATCGATGACATCCTGGAAGCCGTGGTGGCCCGTATTCCCCCACCCAAGGGCAATCCGGACGGCCCGCTGCGTGCCATGATCATTGACAGCTGGTTTGACTCCTATGTGGGGGTGGTCATGCTGGTCCGGGTGGTGGATGGCCGTCTGGTCAAGGGTGAGCGCATCAAGATGATGGCCACCGGTACCTCTTACAACGCCGATAACCTGGGCGTGTTCACGCCGGCCAACGAACCGCGCAATGCGCTGGAAGCTGGCGAAGTGGGTTACATCATTGCCGGCATTCGCGAATTGCAGGCGGCCAAGGTGGGCGACACCATCACGCTGATCCGGCCGGGCAGTGGCGGCGCGGCAGCCACCGCTACCGAACCTTTGCCGGGCTTCAAGGAAATCCAGCCACAGGTGTTTGCCGGTCTGTACCCGACCGAAGCAAACCAGTATGAAGGCCTGCGTGACAGCCTGGAAAAGCTCAAGCTCAATGATGCTTCACTGCACTATGAGCCAGAGGTCTCGCAAGCCCTTGGCTTTGGCTTTCGCTGCGGCTTTTTGGGCCTGCTGCATATGGAAATCGTGCAGGAACGGTTGGAGCGCGAGTTCGACCAGGATCTGATCACCACCGCACCCAGCGTGGTTTACGAGGTGGTCGCGGTTGACGGCGAAGTCAAGATGGTGGAAAACCCGTCGAAGATGCCCGATCAGGGTCGTCTGGATGAAATCCGCGAACCCATCGTCACCGTGCACCTGTACATGCCGCAGGAGTATGTCGGCCCGGTCATGACCTTGTGCAATCAGAAGCGTGGCGTGCAGATCAACATGGCTTACAAGGGCCGTCAGGTAGTGCTCACTTATGACATGCCACTGGGCGAAATCGTGATGGATTTCTTTGACAAGCTCAAAAGTGTGTCGCGTGGTTATGCCTCGATGGACTACGAGTTCAAGGAATACCGGCCCGCCGACGTGGTCAAGGTCGACATCCTGCTCAATGGCGAAAAAGTTGACGCCTTGTCGATCATCGTGCACCGCTCGCAAGCGCAGTTCCGTGGCCGCGCGGTGGTGGCCAAAATGCGTGAAGTGATTTCGCGCCAGATGTACGACGTGGCGATCCAGGCCGCCATTGGCGCCAACATCATCGCGCGTGAAACCATCAAGGCCTTGCGCAAGAACGTGATTGCCAAGTGTTATGGCGGTGACATTTCACGCAAGCGCAAGCTGCTGGAAAAACAAAAGGAAGGTAAAAAACGCATGAAACAAATTGGTTCGGTCGAAGTGCCACAAGAGGCCTTCCTGGCCATTTTGAAGGTGGACGCATGATGCAGGCGATCACCTCCCTGATTCTGGCGGCCTTTGCGGCTTATGTGGGCGCCTGGTATGTGGGCATGCTGGAAGGCAACTTTTCGCTGCTGCTGTTCCTGGCCACGGTGGTCACCGGCATTTACTGGCTGGCCGAACGTTTTTACTTTTTGCCGCAGCGAAAAAAAGCCGCTGCAGCTCTGGAGGCGCAGGTCGTGGCGCGCCATGCCGAACTCAGCAAAATGGGCATCAGCAAGGTCGATGGCGACGTGACCGAGGGCAAACAGCGCCTGTTGGCGCAGCCCTGGTGGCTGTTTCCCGTGATCATCGCTGTTTTCATCCTGCGCTCATTCCTGTTCGAGCCGTTCAAGATCCCGTCGGGTTCGATGATTCCGACGCTGTGGGTGGGTGACCTGATTCTGGTCAACAAGTTTCATTACGGGCTGCGCCTGCCGGTGCTCAACACCAAGATCACCGAAGGCACGCCGCCTCAACGCGGTGATGTGATGGTGTTTCGTTACCCGCCCAAACCCAGCCTGGACTACATCAAGCGTGTGGTGGGGGTGCCGGGTGACGAGGTCGCCTACCTCAACAAACGCCTGACCATCAATGGCAAACCACTGCCGACCAACGCGCTGCCCGAGTTTTTTGACGAGGATGCCATGCGCTACTTCCCGCAGTTTGAGGAAACACTGGGCACTCAGACCCATCGCTTGCTCAATGATCCGGCGCGTCCCGCCTTCATTCCGGGCGCCGATGAATTTGAATTCAAGAATAATTGCCGCTACAGTGTTGAAGGTGTG
>JBEGLK010000012.1:15455-17261 GCA_041183605.1 Pseudomonadota bacterium | reverse complement strand
GCAAACACGGTCTGGTAACGTTCGGCGTCCTCTGCCGAGTCGGAGTGCGTGATGTAAGGCGGCAGCGGCACATGGCCGTGGCGTGCCATCAGGGTGTAGGGGTCGTCACCCGCGTCGT
Organism: Pseudomonadota bacterium; assembly: GCA_041183605.1. GTDB lineage: Bacteria > Pseudomonadota > Gammaproteobacteria > Burkholderiales > Burkholderiaceae_C > Rhodoferax. The sequence continues at coordinate 17,143 of JBEGLK010000012.1, read as the reverse complement.
TGGACAGCACAAAACGAAACAGTGTGCCATCGGCATCGGGCCAGCGACCGAGCAATGTGGCACTCAGGTGATCCGCATGGCCGGGTGCGCTGACGAGAGAGATCGTGGCACCCACTTCGGGTTTTTTGCTGACGCGCATGTGGGCGGCCACCTGGTTGCCACCCAGCACGCGTTCAATCAGCAATTCCACCTTGCCGCCTGAGGCTTTTTCGCCAAACAGGCGTGCGTTCATGACCCGGGTGTCATTGAAAACCAGCAGGTCGCCCGCTTTGAGCAATGTGGGCAGTTCCTTGAAGCGGCGGTCAACCGGTATGCTGGCGCTGCCGTCGAGCAGGCGTGAACCGCTGCGTTCGGGCGCGGGATGCTGGGCAATCAGTTCGGGGGGGAGCTGGAAGTCAAAGTCGCTGAGGAAAAATTTTCGGGCAGTGTCGGGAATGTTGTGGGGCATGGTGTTCACACCGGCCAGACCACGCCATGGTCATTCAGGATGGCGTCCATCGGCAGGTCGTGTGGTTCGGGTTCAAAGTCGGGTAAAAAATCGGTGCCAAAGCCCAGGCCCACGGTAAAGGGGCGCGGCTTGAGTGAGGCCAGGGTGCGGTCATAAAAGCCGCCGCCGTAGCCCAGACGGTAGCCGCCAGCGGCATAACCAACACAGGCGACAAACAGCAATGTTGGCGTGATGACTTCTGTATCCTTGGGTTTGGGAATGCCGTAGGCGTCTTCTTCCATCGGACAACCGGGGTACCAGGTGTGAAAGGCCAGGGTTTTATGAACTTTGTCCACCACCGGGAGTCCAATTTTTCGCAGTTGCTGCTGCTCGATGAGTTCCCCGTCCTCTTTCCATCGGTGCAGGGCCGGCAGCGGGTCGAACTCTCCCTTGATCGGCCAATAGGCGCCAATCACGGTATCGGGGCGCCCCACTAGCCAAATGCGTAGCACCTGCTGTAGCATGGCAACACGCTGCAGGCGATCCGGCAGCCGCAGGCGCTGCTCGATCAGTCGTTGGCGCAGCGCTTTTTTCTCGAGGGCCTTTTGTTCGTCAGAATTCATCATAATCACCACATGCAGTTCAGAACTATTTTGACATTGATTGGCTGGTTTGTTGCGCAGGGCAGTCTGGCGGCACCGGCGCAGGTGCCGGCAGCGGGCCTGAGCGCTGCCGATGCGGTGATTCTGGACATGCGGGAGGCCTTCAACAAAGGTCAGGCCAAGCGTCTGACCGAGCTGTTGCCACGCGCCCAGAACCATGTGCTGGCACCCTGGGCCGCCTATTGGGAATTGCGCGCCCGTCTCGAGACCGCCAAGCCTGAAGAAATCCGCGCCTTTCTGACGCGTTATGCAGGCACTTACCAGGAAGACCGCATGCGCAACGACTGGTTGTTGTTGCTCGGCAAAAGCCGTGACTGGAGCCGTTTTGTGGTGGAGGCCTCCAGTTACCGGATGAAAGATGACCGTGAGGTGCGCTGCTACGTCCTGGCCATGGAACATCTGCTGGCCAAGGTGGACATGGCCCAGGAGACCAAGACACTGTGGCTGGCGCAGAAAAGCAGTGACGAAGGCTGCGCCCTTGCCGCGCAGTCACACTTGGACAGCCAATTGCTGAGTGAACAGGACGTCTGGCAAAAGGTGCGCTCTGCCCTGGAATTGCGGCGTATTTCGGCGGCCCGTCAGGCGTTCGACATGGTGGC
>JBEGLK010000012.1:0-15440 GCA_041183605.1 Pseudomonadota bacterium | reverse complement strand
CCAAGCCCGAGCAATGGCTGACCCAAACGACATTGTCAAGTCAGCGTCAAACCCAGGAGCTGGTGGTGCTGGCGCTGATCAAGCTGGCCCAGAGTGAACCGCAACGTGCGGCCGAAATGTTGGCCGGTCGCTGGCAAAAACATCTGGACCCCAACCAGCGTGACTGGGCCTGGGCTGCCATTGGCGTGCAGGCGGCTCAAAGGCTCTCGGACGATGCGCTCGGCTATTTTGCCAACGGCAAGCCAGCGGCCATGCAGGACGAACACCTGGCCTGGTATGCGCGGGCGGCACTGCGCCAGGGAGACTGGAAGCGGGTACTTGTTGCCACCGAGGCCATGACGCCCGCGGGCGCCGCAGAACCTGTCTGGGTGTATTGGCGGGCGCGCGCGCTGCTCGCCATGCCAGCGTCTGAAACTGAGCGGCAACAGGCGCGCCAGTTGCTGCAAAGTGTGGCCGGCCTGCGCGGTTTTTACGAGCTGTTGGCCCAGGAAGAGTTGGGCTTGGCAATCACGCCGCCGCCGCAGCCCGAGCCTCTGACCGAGGCTGAAAAGACCGCCGCCAGCACCAACCCGGGTTTGCAGCGTGCATTGGCCGCGATTGCCATCGGCATGCGTCCTGAAGGTGTGCGCGAATGGAACTACAGCACCAACCTGCACACACCTGGCGGCATGAATGATCGTGAACTGTTGGCGGCGGCCGACCTGGCTTGCAAGAATGAAGTCTGGGATCGCTGCATTAATACCAGTGAGCGCACCAAGAGCGTGATCGACCTGGCACAACGCTTTCCGATGCCGCACAAGCAGGAGGTACTGGCGCGCAGCCGTGCCATCGGGCTGGACCCGGCTTATGTCTACGGCTTGATCCGCCAGGAGAGCCGCTTTGTGGTGGACGCACGCTCGGGTGTCGGCGCGGCCGGCTTGATGCAGGTCATGCCAGCCACGGCAAGTTGGACCGCCAAAAAAATCGGACTGACCAGTTTCAAGCCTCAGCAGATCACTGAGCGCGACACCAACATCACCATCGGCACGGGTTACCTCAAACTGGTGCTCGATGACTTTGCCGGCTCCATGCCAATGGCCGCCGCAGCCTACAACGCCGGCCCCAGCCGGCCGCGTGCCTGGCGTGGTCAAAGTGGTGCGCCGATGATGGAGGCCGCCATCTGGGCTGAGAACGTGCCTTTCAGTGAAACCCGCGATTACGTCAAGAAAGTGCTGGCCAACACCACCATTTACGCCGCCATGATCAGTGGCCAGACGCAGTCGCTGAAAGCGCGGCTGGGCCAAGTTGGTCCGCGCGATCCCAATGGCACAATGGCCAGCAACGACCTGCCCTGACGTATCATGGCGGGGCCGGCATCCCTGTTGTTGAACGACTAGCTGGAGATTGAATGCGTCGTGCCCACTTGCTCGCCATGTGTCTCGCCTTCCTGGGGGCGTCTGTGTTGGCACAGGACCGGCCGGTCAGCCGGCTGGAAACAGTCAGGGCCGCCAAGCTGGTTCGTGTTTGCATCTGGCCCGACTACTACAACATCACTTACCGCAATCCCAAAACACAGACGCTCTCGGGAGTTGACATCGAAATGGCGCGGGCACTTGGCAAAGACCTGGGTGTTGCCGTCGAATTTGTTGACAGCTCGTTTGCCAAATTGATTGATGACCTGACCCAGGAACGCTGTGATGTGGCCATGTTTGCCGTGGGCATCACAGCACAACGCGCCGAGAAAATCCGGTTTACCCAGCCGCATCTGGCGAGCGACATTTATGCGGTGACCAGCAAGGCCAACCGTCGCATCAAGGGCTGGGACGATATTGACAAACCCGGCGCGGTGGTCGCCGTGGCGCGAGGCACACTGCATGAGTCGGTCATGAAAGACAAACTCAAGGCCGCGCAACTCGTGGTTCTGGACACCCCGTTTGCCCGCGAACAGGAAGTGCAGTCCGGCCGCGCCGACGTTTTCATGACCGATTACCCCTACAGCCAGCGTTTCATGGCCAACGCCGACTGGGCGCGGCTGGTCTCACCGCCGGGCAAGTACCACATCACGCCCTATGCCTACGCCATCAAGCCAGGCGACGATGCCTGGCATAGTCGCCTGGAACAGTTTGTCAGCGCTATCAAGCGCGATGGCCGTTTGATGACGGCAGCCAAACAGTACAAGCTTGATCCGATCGTGGCACCATGAACGTGTTGCAACGACAACTACCACGGGCCTTGTTGGCAGGCCTGCTGGTATTTGTCTTGACCACGCTGGGCATCACCTCCTACACCCTGTGGCGGCTGCGTGCCGACGCATTGGCCAATGGCCTGCAGGTTGCCGCATTGCAGGCTTACAGCTTTGAGGATTTCCTGACGCAAAATTTGCGCATAGCAGAACTGGCCGTGGACAACACGACGATTGAGTCGAGCCCGAAATTGGACTTGAAGCGCATCGAAGACAGCTTCAACGCCGTCCTGCGAAATTCACCTTTTTTGCGATCCATGTCGCTGCTTGACGAGAACGGACGCATCACGGCCAGCTCCAACCCGAACAATGTCGGGATGCTTGTTGCCACCGACAATTACCTTCCGTTGGCTTCTGCGCAACAGGACATGCTGCGTATCGGCCAGCCCTGGGCCAGACGAGACTTTGCGGGCGGGCGAATCAGCAGCGAGGCCACACCGGTGCAAGCAGACGAGCAAAGTTTTATTCCGGTCACCATCACGCGGCAGTTTGGCACACACAGCCTGCGCATCTTGATGGCGCTGAATCCGGATTATTTTCTGGGCCATCTGGCCGATCTGGTGACAAGGGATCAAAGTACGGTCGATATCCTGCGTTATGACGGTACCGTGCTGATGAGCACGGATGACCAAGCCAGCATCGGCGTGTTGCAATCCGAGATCGGGCGCCGCCTGTCATCGGGTGACACCGAATCGGGCACCTATGTCCAAACCGATGACCAGGATCGAACCCGATTGACCGCCTTCCGCACTTCGCGCCTTTACCCTTTTGTGATCGTCGCGCGTCTAGATCGCGACAGCGTTCTGGCGCCGTGGCGCGCCGAGGCACAAACCCTGCTTGGCACATTGGTTCCGGTGTTGCTGGTGTTCATCGGCCTGGCATTTGCCTTTTACAGCCGTCAGATGGCCTTGTTGAAACAGCGTTCATTGTCCGAGCAGCGGGAGCAGGCGGAGCGCTTGTTGCGTATCAACGCCGCTGTCTTCGAAGCCAGCTCGGAATCCATTTTGGTGACCGATCACGAGGCCAATATCCTGTCTGTGAACCCGGCATTCACCCGCATGACCGGTTATAGCGAGCAAGAGGTGCTGGGAAAAAATCCACGGATTTTGTCCTCTGGCCTGCAGGACCGCGCGTTTTTTGCCGGCTTGTGGGACGAATTGCGGCAAACCGGCATGTGGCGAGGTGATCTGGTGAACCGGCGCAAGGACGGAAGTTTGTTCGATGCCCGGCTGGCCATCAACATTTTTCAGGACAATCAGGGCAGGTTGCGTCGTTATGTGGGCGTGATCTCGGATATCACCGAGAAAAAACAGGCACGCTTGGCGCGTGACGAGGTGCTGAATCGGTTCCACAAAATTGCCAGTCGCGTGCCGGGTGTGCTTTATCAATTCAGGTTAAGTCCTGACGGCAAAGCATCTTTCCCCTATGTCAGCGAGGCGATTCTGGTCCTGTATCGGCATCGTGTGAGTCCCGCTGACGTGCATGACGACGCCAGCCCGGTTTTTGCCCTCATCCACCCCGATGACCTGGCCGCTGTCTCGGTCGGCATCCAGCAATCCGCACAACTGTTGACGCCATGGGAGCAGGAATATCGGATCCGTTTTGATGACGGCGAGGAGCGCTGGATGCATGCCAGTGCCATGCCGGAGCGAGAGGACGATGGCGCTGTGTTGTGGCATGGTTTTATTTCGGACATCACCCAGCGCAAGCTGGCCGAGGAAAAGCTCACGTTGGCCGCCAGTGTTTTTGGCACCGCCCGTGAAGGCATCATGATCACCGACACCGATGGCACGATCGTTGATGTGAACCAGTCGTTCAGTTTGATCACGGGTTATGGTCACGATGAGGTGATCGGCCTGAATCCGCGCATTCTCAAATCAGGACGGCAGGACAAGTCGCAGTACGATGCCATGTGGCGCGATTTGCGCGAAAAGGGTCATTGGTACGGCGACATCTGGAATTGCCGCAAGAATGGTGACATCTATGCAGAGATGCTGACCATCAGCACGGTGTTTGACGCCGGCGGCAAGCCACAGCATTACGTGGCGATCTTTTCTGACGTCACCGAAGCCAAGCAGCACGAGCAGCAGCTGCACCATATTGCACATTACGACGCGTTAACCAATTTGCCCAACCGGGTTCTGCTGGCCGACCGCCTGACCCAGTCCATGCTGCAAAGCCAGCGCCGTGGCCTCAAGCTGGCCGTTATCTTTCTGGACCTGGACGGCTTCAAGGCCATCAACGACAACTTTGGCCATGATGCCGGTGATCACCTGTTGGCGGTGCTCGCCAACCGCATGAAAATGACCCTGCGTGAGGGCGACACACTGGCGCGTATTGGTGGTGATGAGTTTGTTGCGGTGCTGGTGGACATGGCAACCGATGCCGAGAGCCTGCCCATGCTCAAGCGCTTGCTTGGTGCGGTGGCCGAACCCATTGCCTTCAATGACAGCAGTCTGCTGGTCACGGCCAGTCTGGGGGTCACTTTTTATCCGCAGGAGTCAGACATTGATGCTGACCAGTTGCAGCGTCAGGCGGACCAGGCCATGTACCAGGCCAAGTTGCTGGGCAAGAACCGGTTTCACATTTTTGATACCGAGCATGACCGCAGTGTGCGTGGTCACAACGAAAGCCTGGAGGAACTCCGCGAAGCCCTGGGCAATGGCCAGTTGACCTTGTTCTTTCAGCCCAAAGTCAATATGCGTAGCGGTGGCTTGGTGGGAGTGGAGGCGCTGATCCGATGGCAGCACCCGACCCGCGGCTTGCTCGGGCCTGGAGTTTTTCTACCGATCATCGAGAACCACGCGCTGGCGATCGACGTGGGGGAATGGGTGATCCACACCGCGCTCGATCAGGTTCAGGTCTGGCACGGCAAGGGGCTCGACCTTCCGGTGAGCGTGAACCTGGGAGCGCGGCAGTTGCAGCAGAGGGATTTTGTCGGACGTTTGCGAACTATCTTGTCCCAACATCCACTGGTCCCAGCCGGCAGTCTGGAGCTTGAAGTCCTGGAAACCAGTGCGCTCGAGGACATCAGCGGGGTGACCCACGTCATCGAGCAATGTCGCCTGATGGGCGTGTTGTTTGCACTCGATGATTTTGGTACCGGCTACTCGTCGCTGAACTATCTCAAACGACTGCCAGTGGCACGCATCAAGATCGACCAGAGTTTTGTGCGGGACATGCTAGATGATGCGGATGATCTGGCGATTTTGCAGGGCGTGATCGGGCTGGCGCATGCCTTCAAACGCGAAGTGATCGCGGAGGGCGTTGAAACCGTGGCCCATGGCAGCGCCCTGCTGCAGTTGGGCTGTGAGCTGGCCCAAGGCTACGGCATTGGCAAACCCATGCCCGGGCCTGATCTGCTGGTGTGGGCACAACGCTGGCGGTCCGAACCGACCTGGATGCGAGCGCTCGGCCAACAATCGGCGCAACAGCCGACTGCTAGCATATCGCCTTTGGAAACTGCGTCATGAAACTCTACATTGGCAACAAGAATTACTCGTCCTGGTCGATGCGCGCCTGGGTGCTGCTGACCCAGGCCAGTATTCCGTTTGAAGAAGTGATGGTGCGTTTTGATGCTTTCACTCCCGATTCACAATTCAAGACCACGATGCGTTCGCTGTGCCCCACAGGCAAGGTTCCAGTGCTGGTGGACGGCGAGCTGATGGTGTGGGACACGCTGGCCATTGCCGAGTATCTGGCTGAGCAGTTCCCCGATAAAGCCCTGTGGCCCCGGGAGCGGGCGGCGAGGGCGCGGGCGCGCAGCCTGTGCGCTGAAATGCACAGCGGATTCACCGGTCTTCGTACTTTTTGCCCAATGAACATCGAGGCCAGCCTGCACGATGCGGGTGCGCTGATCTGGCGCGACCAGCCCGTGGTGCGCGCCGACGTCGAACGCCTGGTTGCCATGTGGCGGCAATGTCTGGACGAGCACGGTGGCCCCATGCTGTTTGGCGACTTCAGCGCGGCCGACGCCTTCTTTGCACCTGTTTGCACGCGCCTGCGCACGTACGCCCTGCCGTTGCCGGACGACATTGCCGCCTATGTCCAGCGTGTAGGCGCGCTGCCTGGCGTCAAGGCCTGGATTGACGGCGCGCTGGCCGAACAGGATTTCCTGGACTTTGAAGAGCCTTACCGACTGTCGCGCTGAGGTACCAGGCTTGGACATGCAGATCTACATGGTGGGTGGTGCGGTGCGTGATGCACTTTTGGGCCTGCCTGTGAAAGACCGCGATTGGGTTGTGGTGGGCAGCACGCCGGAGCGCATGCTGGCTCAGGGTTTTGTGCCAGTGGGCAAGGATTTCCCGGTGTTCCTGCACCCCCAGACGCATGAGGAATATGCGCTGGCGCGCACCGAACGCAAGACGGCGCCGGGCTACCATGGTTTTGCCATCCATGCGGCGCCAGATGTGAGCCTGGAACAGGATCTGGCGCGGCGTGATCTCACCATCAATGCCATGGCGGTCAGCGCCGTTGCGGCAAGTCAGAGCCCCGCCGGGCCATGGGGTGGGCAGGATCTGGTGGACCCTTATGGCGGTGGCCGGGACCTGGCCAATAAACTGTTTCGCCATGTCGGTCCGGCGTTTCGCGAGGATCCTGTGCGCATCCTGCGGTTGGCGCGGCTGGCGGCCCGCTTTGCTGATTTCACGCTGGCGCCCGCAACGTTGACCATCATGCGCGACATGGTGGCCTGTGGCGAGGTAGATCACTTGGTGCCTGAACGGGTCTGGCAGGAACTGGCCAAAGGCCTGATGGAGGCCACGCCCTCGCGCATGTTTTCGGTGTTGCGTGACTGTGGCGCACTGTCCAGACTGTTGCCCGAAGTGGATCGCCTGTGGGGTGTAGCGCAGCGCGCCGATTACCACCCGGAAGTGGACACAGGGGTTCACGTGATGATGGTGCTCGACATGAGTGCGCGTTTGCAGGCGCCGCTGCCGGTGCGGCTGGCCTGTCTTTGCCATGACCTGGGCAAAGGCAACACGCCGGCTGACATCCTGCCGCGCCATTTGGGGCACGAGCAGCGCAGCGTCACTTTGCTGCAGCGCCTGTGCGAGCGCTTGCGTGTGCCCATCGTTTGCCGGGAGTTGGCTGAGGTGGTGGCGCGCGAGCACAGCAATATTCACCGCGCAACCGGCCTGAGTGCTGCAGCCTTGGTGCGGCTGATCGAGCGTTGCGACGCCCTGCGCAAGCCAGAGCGTTTCACCCAAATTCTGCTGGCTTGTGAATGCGATGCGCGCGGACGGTTGGGCTACTTTGATTCCAGTTACCCGCAAGCGCCACATTTACAGAAAGTGCTGGCTGCGGCCCAAAGTGTCGACACCGGAAAAATCGCTGCACAGGCGATGGCGGGTGGCGCCAAGGGAAAGCAAATCGCTGAAGCCATGCATGCAGCACGGGCGGCTGCCGTTGCGGTAGCGCTGGCGGTTTCTCCGCAGAACGGATGAACTCCTCGGGTATGCTCGCCACATGTCCAGTTTGCTGATCATTGAAGACGACGAGTTGCTGCGCGACGGCTTGTGCGCGCAGCTTGTTCAGGCGGGCCACAACGTGATGGCCGCCGCCGATGGCGAAGCCGCGCAAACCTTGCTGGATGCGCATCGTTTTGACGGGGTGGTGCTGGACCTGGGCCTGCCAAAAATCAGTGGCATGGAATTACTGCGCTGGGTACGCAAGCGTCTGCCAGCGTTGCCGGTGCTGATTTTGACCGCACGGGAGGGCGTTGACGACCGGGTGCAGGGGCTTAACGCGGGCGCCGATGACTATCTCACCAAACCTTTCAACATGGCCGAGCTGCAGGCCCGCCTGGGTGCGCTGCTGCGGCGCGCCCGGCTGCCGGCATTTGGCGGGTCGCTGGAACTGGCTGGCAGCCAGACTGTCCGCCCTTTGCGGGTCGATGCCAACCTGCCGCAGGCCTGGCTGGGCGACGAGGCATTGGAACTTACCCAGCGCGAATGGGCCCTGTTGTCGCTGTTGGTCATGCACGCCGGTCGCGTGGTTAGCCGCGAGGATGTGCTGGAAACCTGGCAGAGCGAGCCTGGCGAGGCGGGCGCACTGGCCTCCAATGCACTGGAGGTTTATATCCATCGCCTGCGGCGCAAGCTGGTGGACTCGGGCCTGAACATTCGGAATGTGCGAGGTCTGGGCTACATGCTGGAAACCAGCAGTGCCTAAATGCCCGATGACGCACTGACCATGGCGACTCCAGTGCGTCGCCGCGGCCAGGGCCTTTCACTCAAACGGCAGTTGTTGCTTTGGCTGCTGCTGCCCCAGTTGGTGCTGTTTCTGGTCGGGGGTGCCCTGGCCTACCGGATGGCCTTGAACTACGCGGAAAAAGCCATAGACCAGTCGCTGACGCAGTCGGTGCGCTCGCTGGCGCGCCAGGTCAAGCCGATTGGCTCAGGCCTGCTGATTGATTTTCCGCGGGCCGCTCAGGACATCATCGAGCAGGATCCCGGGGACCGCGTGAGTTACATGGTCTCGAGTCCACCAGGCAGTTTTTTGCTGGGTAACGACAGATTGCCCGTGCCGTCTGAGGCGCTGCCGCAACCGCTGCATGAGGCGCTGCTCTACAACGCCCGGGTTGACGGTAGACCGATGCGCGTGGCCTTGCTGGAATTGGACTACGGCGACGCCGGTGCACCCCAGCGCATGCGTGTCCAGGTGGCCAAAAGCCTGGCCGTGCAACAACGTCTGACCACTGAACTGATTGCAGACATGCTGGCGCCGCTGCTGCTGCTGGCTGGTGTCCTCAGTGTGCTGGTTTACAGCGGCATTTCGCGCGGCTTGCAGCCTTTGACCCGGCTGCAGGCCCAACTGGGTGACCGGCACCACCAAGTCCTGTCGGATGTTTCGCCGATTGAAATGAACGAGGCGCCGCAGGAAGTGCACGCGCTGGCGGGTGCGGTGAATCACTTGCTCAGTGCGGTACGGCGCAGTCTTGGTCAGGAAAAACGCTTCTTGAACGATGCCGCACACCAACTGCGCACCCCGCTGGCTGGCCTGATCAGCCAAACCGAACTGGCGCTGGCGGAAAGCGATCCGCAGGCGCTGCGCGCCCGACTCAACAAAGTGCGCTCGGGCGCGCAGCGTAGCGCCCATCTGGTTCAGCAATTGTTGTCGCTTGCGCGCAACGAGGTCGAGGTCAAGTTGCAGCCGCTGGACCTGGCCAGTCTGGCCCGCGAGGTGGCGCGTGACTGGACGCCACGCGCGCTCAAGGCCGGGATAGACTTGGGTTACGAAGGTGTTGACCACCTGATGCTCGCCGGCCAGGTGTTCCTGCTGCGCGAAGCATTGAACAACCTGATCGACAATGCCCTGATCTATGCCGGTGCCGGCAGCGAAGTGACCCTGAGTGTGCAAACGCAGGGCGAGCAGGTCATACTTGAAGTCGCTGACAATGGTCCAGGCCTGTCGGCACAGGATTTTCCTCACGTGTTTGAGCGCTTTTGGCGCGCCAGCGATGTGCCGGGTGGCTGTGGCCTGGGCCTGGCCATCGTGGCCGAGATTGCACAGCGTCATGGTGGCGCGGCACGGGTTCTAGCGGCGCAACCAAGGGGGCTGCGGGTGCAGCTGTGTTTGCCTGTGCGTCGCGCAGACAATGCGGTTTTGTGACCATCAGGGTCATTTTTTGTGGTAAAAATTGATGGTGAATGTAAACACTGAGATCCATAACGGGCAGGGAACCCATGACTTCTGGCTGGCCTTGTTGGCCAGCTTCAGTCAGGGTGTTTGCGTCTTTGATGCCAATGGCTGCGTGAGTCATTTCAATCCTTGCCTGTCCGATCTGCTCGACGTGCCGCCGGAATTTCTGGCCAGCGGTCCCTCATTGCGAGAAATTTATGATTTCCAGGTGCAGCGCGGTGATTTTGACGGTGAACCTCCTCCGCGGGATCCGTCAGGCGAAGAGGTGTCTGCTGACCCTGACGCGACTTCGACGACCGAGCATTTTTTGCATTTGAAACATCTGGGTCGCACCCTGCGCGTGGAAACCAAACGTCTGCCGGGCAATGGCTTGGTGCAGACGGTGACGGATGTCAGCGACTTCGTGCAGGCAGAAGCTGGCCGCAAGCGCGCCAATCAGATGTTATTTGCCACCCAGGCGCTGGCCGAGCTGGGTGGCTGGGAAGTGGACTTGCTGCACAACCAGATGACCTGGACCGATGGCGTGTACCGTATTTTCGAGACCACGCCGCAAGCCTTTACACCGTCACCAGCCACGGTCAGGCCCCTGTTCACCGAGGAGTCACTGCGCATTGACGAAGCGTCTTACCAGCCGTCAGGCCAGTCCTCCTCCACCCACGAGTTTGAAATTGAAATGCTGACCCTGAAGGGGCGGCATATCTGGCTGCATTCACGGGGTACCACCACCTGGGTGAATGATCGCCCGGTCAAGCGCACGGCAATTGTGCAGGACATCACGCGGCGCAAACAGACCGAGATGGCTTTGCGCGACAGCGAGGCACGCTGGAAACTCGCGCTGGAAAGTGTGGGTGACGGGGTCTGGGACCTGCAGGTACCAAGTGGCGAGCAGTACCTGTCACCGAATCTGTTGCGCATGTACGGTTATGACGATGGTGAACTCAAGCCCAGCGTGGCCGAGCTCGACGCACTGGTTCACCCCGAGGACGTGGGGCGCCTGCAGCATGACCGCCAAGCCCATCTAGACGGCATCACTCTGACCTACAGCAACGAGCATCGGGTTCGCTGCAAGGACGGCAGTTGGAAATGGGTGCACAGCCGGGGCATGGTGATCAGCCGCGATGCCCAGGGACAGGCGCTGCGCATGTTGGGCACCCATGCTGACATCACCGAACGCAAGTCGGCAGATGCGCTGGTCTGGCAGCAGGCGCATTTTGATGCGCTTACCGGTTTGCCCAATCGGCGCCTGATGCGGGAACGCCTGATCCAGGAGATCAAAAAATGCCGTCGAACCGAGCAAAAACTGGCCCTGTTGTTCATTGACCTGGACCATTTCAAGGAGGTGAATGACACGCTTGGACATGACCGTGGTGACGACCTGCTGATCGAAGCGGCGCGGCGCATCCAGCGCTGTCTGCGCGAAACCGATACGGTGGCGCGCATGGGTGGCGACGAGTTCACCGTGATCATCACCGGTATGACTGACGAGTCGAATCTGCAGACCATCCTGCCGAAACTCCTGAACGCGCTGAGTGCGTCGTTCCAGTTGGGACTGGACCAGGTTTTTGTTTCTGCCAGCATGGGTGTGACGGTGTACCCGACCGATACCCTGGAGGTGGATGACCTGCTGAAAAATGCCGACCAGGCACTGTACGTGGCCAAGGCGGCAGGGCGTAACCGCTTCAGTTTCTTCACCCCGGCGCTCCAAGAGGCCGCCATGCAGCGCGCCCAATTGACCCACGACCTGCGTGCGGCCCTGCCGGCGCAAGAGTTTCGTATGGTGTACCAGCCCATCGTGACTTTGGCCACGGGTGAAATCCACAAAGCCGAGGCACTCATTCGCTGGCAGCATCCCAAGCGTGGCCTGATCAGCCCGGCAGAATTCATTCCGGTGGCTGAAAGCAGTGGCCTGATCGTCGAGCTGGGCGAGTGGATTTTTGCCCAGGCTGCAGCCCAGGTGAAAAACTGGCGTGCCGAATTGCACCCGGAGTTTCAGGTCAGCGTCAACAAATCGCCCTTGCAGTTTGAAAACCCGAACCCCAAACATACGCCCTGGATCGATCAATTGCGTGTGCTCGGCCTGCCCGGTGAGAGTGTGGTGGTTGAGATCACCGAGGGCTTGCTGCTGTCGACCAGCAGCGGTGTGGTCGAGCAGTTGCTGAAATTGCGCGACGAGGGCATCAACGTGTCGCTGGACGACTTTGGCACCGGTTATTCGTCGCTGTCCTATCTGCAGAAGTTCGACATTGACTTCATCAAGATTGACCAATCCTTTGTCCGCGACCTCAAGGCCGGCACCACCGATCTGGTGTTATGCCAGGCGATCATTGCCATGGCCCACGCGCTGGGCATGAAGGTGATTGCCGAGGGGGTGGAAACAGCCGAGCAGCGTGATTTGCTGAAAGAGGCTGGCTGTGACTATGCGCAGGGGTATTTTTACTCGCGCCCGGTGAGTCCCTCCGAATTTGAAGCCATGGTTCAGGCTTCGGACGGCGCATTGAGCCAGAACGTATGACTGGCTAAGATGCGCTGGATCAGGCCAGGCGCAGGCCGCTTTGTGCGTCGAACCAGTTGTTGTGCCTGTCGCTCACCGTCATGCCCACGGTGTCGCCAATCTTGACCTGCGTGCTCGGAGGGGTGCGCACCGTGACCAGGCCGACTCCGGTCTTCACCACCACGTAGGTGTCGGCACCCGTTGGCTCCACCAGCGTAACTTCACCACGCCAGTCGGCATCGTCACTCAGGTGGATGTGTTCGGGGCGCTGCCCCAGCGTCACCGGGCCAGCCACCGGGCATGGCAGTGCCAGGCGCCCGCCAGAAAAGGAAAACACCGAGTTCTCGCCTGCGCCGCTGGTTTCACCCGAGATGAAATTCATGGTGGGTGAGCCAATGAAACCCGCCACATAGGCGTTGGCCGGGCGCCGGTAGATCTCGTCGGGCGTGCCAATTTGCTGCAGGATGCCGTCTTTCATCACGGCAATGCGGCTGCCCAGTGTCATGGCCTCGATCTGATCGTGAGTCACATACACCGTGGTGATTCCGCTGACCAGATGCAGGCGCTTGATCTCGGCGCGCATTTCCACACGCAGCTTGGCGTCGAGATTGCTCAGGGGTTCGTCAAACAAAAACAGTTGCGGGTCGCGTGCCAGGGCGCGGCCCATGGCGACACGCTGACGCTGGCCGCCCGAGAGTTGCGCCGGTCGGCGGTCCAGCAGGTGCTCGATCTGCAGCATCGCTGCCACTTCCTTGATGCGTTTTTGACGCACCTCCAGTGGGACCTTGCGCATCTCCAGAGCAAAGCCGATGTTGTCGGCCACACTCATGGTCGGGTAGAGCGCATAGCTCTGGAACACCATGGCAATGTCGCGCTGTGCGGGCGCCACACCAATGACGTTGTTGCCGGCGATCTTGAGTTCGCCCTCGGTCGGGTCTTCGAGTCCGGCGATGATGTTGAGCAGGGTCGACTTGCCGCAGCCGGACGGCCCGACCAGAATCAAAAATTCGCCGGGTGCGACATCAATCTCGATCTTCTTCAAGACCTCGACGGCCTTGTCGCCCTTGCCATAAACCTTGCGAATGCCTGCAATGTGGAGTGAAGCTGCCATGATGGAATGCCCTTTTTATCCCTTGACCGCACCGGCAGTCAGACCTTTGACGAAGTATTGGCCGGCCAGCACATAAACCAGCATGGTTGGCAGGCCGGCGATGATGGCCGCGGCCATGTCGACGTTGTAACTTTTCACGCTGCTTGTGGTGTTGGCCATGTTGTTCAGGCCCACCGTGATGGGTTTGCTGTCGGCGCCACTGAAGGCCACGCCGAACAGGAAATCGTTCCAGATGTTGGTGAACTGCCAGATCAGTGTGACCATCAAAATGGGCGTCGACATCGGGATCACGATGCGATAAAAAATGCGCCAGAAACCGGCACCATCCATGCGTGCCGCGTTGACCAGCTCGCGCGGAATGGCGGTGTAGTAGTTTCTGAAAAACAGCGTGGTACCCGCCATGCCAGCCAGACAGTGCACCAGCACCAGTCCGGCAATCGAACTCGATAGGCCGAGGAAACCCAGCACCTGGCTCATGGGGAGCAGCACCACCTGAAACGGCATGAAGACGCCAAACAGGATGAAACCAAACAGCAGGTCTGACCCACGGAATTTCCACATGCTCAGCACATAGCCGTTGAGGGCGCCCCAGGCCGTCGAGATCAGCACGGCCGGCACGGCCATGCTCACCGAGTTCCAGAAGTAGGGCTTCAGGCCCCGGCAGTCGACGCCGGTGCAGGCGGTTGACCAGGCCAGTTGCCAGGCCTCGAAATTCAGCGTGGTTGGCAGGCTCAGCAGGTTGCCGGCGCGCAACTGGTCGGCGTCTTTCAGCGAAGTCACCAGCATCACATAAAGCGGCGCCAGAAAAAACAGGGCCGCCACCAGCAGCACGGCGTACACCGCCATACGGGAGAAATTTTTGGTGTTCATGGTTTAGCGCTCATGGGGTTTGGAACGGAGCTCGCTGTAAAGATAAGGCACCACCAGAGCGGCCACCATGGCCAGCATCATGGTGGCACTGGCAGCCCCCAGGCCAATCTGGCCACGGGTAAAGCTCATGGTAAACATGAAGGTGGCGGGCACGTCCGATGCATAACCCGGGCCGCCCGAGGTGAGCGCCATCACCAAATCAAAGGCCTTGATCGACAGGTGCGACAACACCAGGATGGTGGAGAACACCACCGGGCGCAGCACCGGCAGGATGATGCGCCAGTAAATGCGCGGCAGCGAGGCGCCGTCAATCTGCGCCGCCTTGATGATGCTGTCGTCGATGCCGCGCAGGCCGGCCAGAAACAGCGCCATGGCAAAACCGGCCGACTGCCAGATGCCCGCAATCACCACGCAATAGATGGCGGTGTCGCTCTGCACCAGCCAGTCAAAGCTGAAGCTGCTCCAGCCCAGGTCCTGCATCAGTTTCTCCAGCCCCAGGCTGGGGTTCAGAATCCACTTCCAGGCGGTTCCGGTGACGATGAACGACAGCGCCATGGGGTACAAATACACCGTGCGAATCACGCCTTCAAAGCGGATTTTCTGATCCAGAAAAATGGCCAGCAACATGCCCAGCAGCATCGAACCGCCAACATACAACACGCTGAAAATGCCCAGGTTGCGCAGCGCCACGTACCAGCGGTCCATTTCCCACAGGCGCATATATTGCTCCAGTCCGACGAACTCGTCGTAGTTGGGCAGCATGCGCGAATTGGTCAGGGACAACAGGCCGTTCCAGATCATGAAGCCGTAGATGAAGGCAAACCCGAGCACAAAGCCCGGCGCAATCACCAACTTGGGGATCACGTTTTCAAGAGATTTCATAGCACTTTGCCTTTGATTTAAAGACTGGATTACCGCTGCTTGAATACCTGCACTGCTAACCGACCTGTTGGGTCGGGTATTGCACTGCGTTCGTGTCCCCCGACCGAAAGCCTTCGGCCTTCAGTCTCCTCCTTTACCTCACTTCGTGCAACACCCGCACCAGCAGGTCTCGACACCGGTTTGAAGTTCTTTCCAGCAAACCGACATCGTCAGCAACAGGGTTG
>JBEGLK010000011.1:0-17609 GCA_041183605.1 Pseudomonadota bacterium | reverse complement strand
ACCTGGCAGGTACGTTGCACCACATAATAAGAAGTGGCGAACAGACCACAGC
The DNA here is from genome assembly GCA_041183605.1 of Pseudomonadota bacterium. Lineage (GTDB taxonomy): Bacteria > Pseudomonadota > Gammaproteobacteria > Burkholderiales > Burkholderiaceae_C > Rhodoferax. Next base: position 17,557 of record JBEGLK010000011.1, on the reverse strand, counting down.
CACCAAACGCAAAAATGACCGCATTGGTATGCAAGGGACGCAGCCGTCCAAAGGATAGAAACGAAATACCCAGGTTGAGTTCGGGCCAAGCCAACTGGGCGGCAATGATCACGCCAACCAGCATACCTACCACCCCCCACACCACGGTCATGATGGCAAACTGCCTTACAACCTTGTCGTTGTAAGTTGTTGCCTGCGAATTTGGAAATGCCATGTTCACCTCTCTTCAGTTTGTTTGACGGAGTATCCATGAAGCCGGTATGGCCTCATTTGATTCAGATCAAATCGTTACACATCTTGCTTAACCATCCTTAAGAATCCTCTCCCCCTCTTTTTCCATATCGTCAAATTGGCCGCTGTAGATCGCCCACCAAATGCCGCCAATGATGAAAAAAACCAGAATCACCGACAAGGGAACCAAAAAATACAGAATATCCATCACGCTTTCCGTTCAAACTGGTCGTCTCTCGACAAACGCAAGGCATTGAGAACCACCAACAGGGAACTGCTGGCCATGCCAAATCCGGCCAACCAGGCCGGTAACAAACCAAAAACAGCCAGCGGCACACACACTGCGTTGTAAATGGCTGCCCAGCTCAAATTTTGCCTGACGATGGCCAAGGTACGTCGTGACAACAAGAGGGCATCGACCACATTCGTCAGGCGGCTCCCCGAAACCAAAAAATCGGCCTGGGCTTGCGCCAATGGTACCGCCTGACCGAAGGCAAAGGAGACATGCGCACCGGCCAATACCGGCCCATCATTCAGGCCGTCGCCAACAAAGGCCACTTTGTGCCCCTGAATTTGTGACTGGCGCAGGAAATCAAGCTTGTCTTTTGGCTCGCAATGCCCTTTGACATCCGTGATGCCAACTTTTTCAGCGACCCGGTAAGCTGCATCGCTGGCATCACCTGACAGCAAATACACACGGACACCCGCCTTGCTCAAGGTTGCCACCGTCTCCCTGGCATCCGGGCGAATGTCCTCCTGAAACTCAAAGCTGGCCAGCCACCCGGCATCATCACTCAAATGCACCTGCAGTGCGCCCGATGCCGGTTGGGGCACACCACAAAAACCGGCCGATCCAAGTCGCAAGCCAAAAGCAGGCGCAGAGCCATCGGTGGACGACACCCGGGCGCTGAGGCCCTGCCCTGCCAGTTCGGTCACCTGGTCAAGATGCCAGCGATCGGCCATCGCTGTCGGTCCGGCAGCTGCAACCAGCGCCCTGGACAGCGGATGCAGGGAATGTTGTGCCAACGCAGCTGCCAGCGCCAACACCTGTTGCTGGGTGACGCCCTGACGAAGCTGAATTTCCTGAACCACCATGGCATCGCGCGTCAAGGTTCCGGTTTTGTCAAACATCACCGTGTCCACGCTGGCCAGAGACTCGAATGCGTCCATGCGGCGAACCAATACGCCGCGTTTGGCAAGCGCCCCTGCGGCTGAAAGCATGGCGGCAGGTGTGGCCAATGACAAGGCGCAGGGACAGGTCACGATCAATACCGAGACTGCCACCATCAGGGCACGCTCGGGATCGGTCGGCCACCAGTAAGCGCAGGCCAGTCCGGCTGCAATCAACACCGCGATCAGAAAGGGCTTGGCAATGGTGTCAGCCAGGCGTGCCAGCGGGGGCTTGCTGGTGGAGGCACCTTCCATCAGCTTGACGATCTGGGCAAAACGCGTGTCGTCGCCCACTTGGTCCACCCGCATGAGCACCATGGCCGCCAGGTTGTGGCTGCCGGAGATCACCTCGTCGCCGCTCTGTCGCGTCAAGGGCCGGGATTCACCGGTCAACAAAGCCTCGTCCACCGACGTGTGCCCTTCCAATAACACGCCATCGGCCGGGAACGCTTCACCTGGCAACACACGGACCACATCGCCGGCCTGTAGCCGCCGCACGGGTACACGCTCGAACTGCCCGTCGGCATTGCGCCGCAACACACTGTCGGGCAGGCGGTTCATCAAAGCCTCGAGCGCACCCGCGGTCCGGTCACGCAGACGCAACTCCAGCCAGCGCCCGGCCAGCAGGAAAAACACAAACATCGTCAATGAATCGAAAAAAACTTCACGACCAAAAATGCCCTTCGGGTCGAACGTGCCGGCGCTGCTGACCAAAAAGGTAATCAACATTCCAAGCGCCACCGGCAGGTCCATGCTGATGCGCCGATGCATCACATCGCGCCAGGCATTGCTGAAAAAAGGCCCGCAAGAGAAAAAAATCACCGGCAAGGTCAACACCCAGGACGCCCAACGCAGCAGCTGCTCCATTTCAGTCGACAAATCACCCGGTTGGGCTGTATAAGCCGGGTAGGCATACATCATGACCTGCATCATGCAAAGACCGGCGACCATCATGCGCCACAGTGCCTTGCGTGACTCGGTCAACCGGCGTTCCCGCGCAAAGGCGTCGTTGGCTGGAAGCGCCCGGTAGCCGACCGCGTGCACGGCCTGCATCCAGCGCGAGGGCGCTACCAAGCCGGAATCCCAAAGTACCTTGGCACGACGACTGCCGGCGCTGACCTCGACATTGCGCACACCGGGCACGCTTTTGATGGCATCCTCAATGGTCAGCGCACACGCCGCGCAATGCATGCCTTCAATCATGACATTGGACTCCCAGTACCCGGCTTGCTGCGCCAGTGGCCGGCTGAAAGCAGACCATTCCTGTTCATCATCGAGCAAACTCAGCGCCGACACTTCCTGCTGCCCGAACCGCAAAGCATCGGCGCCTGCTTGCGCCATTCCGGTTGCGGACTCATCAAAAGCAGGGAGACTTGACGTGGAGGGCGGCATGGTAGTGAGGGTAACTGACAACAGGTGTAATTTACCTGACATTTATCAATTTCAGGAACTGGCAAGCAGGTGTATGCTGAGACTTTCAACACGCTGGAGAGGCAATCATGTACGACAAAATTCTTCTTGCAACGGACGGCTCGACCTTGTCCAAGAAAGCTGTCAGCAGTGCCATTTCACTCGCCGCCCTCACCGGCGCAAGCCTGGTTGCCCTGAAAGTGGTTCCCCGATATCCGCAGAGTTATTTTGAAGGGGGACTCGCCTTGCAGGCAGCGGAAGTGGGACGCATTGAAAAACAATGGTCTGACGAAGGCCAGGCCGTCGTGGACGAAGTCAAGAAAACCGCGGAATCCCAAGGCGTCAAGACACGCGCCCTGACCATCAAGTCGGATATTGTGTCGGACGCCATCATTGCCACGGCCCGCAAACACAAATGCGATTTGATCGTGATGGCTTCTCACGGCCGCAAGGGTGTGAAACGCCTGCTGCTGGGCAGCGAAACACAACAGGTCCTGACCCACTCGCATATCCCGGTGCTGGTCTTGCGATAGTCAGTTCAGCGCTGTCATCCGGACAGCCGGATGACAGGCGGACTCAGGCGTAGGAGGCGCGCAGCAGGTTTTTTTGCACCTTGCCCATCGCGTTGCGTGGCAGGTCCGCCACCACATGGCATTGCTTGGGTACTTTGTAATTGGCCAGGCGTTTCTTGAGCTCTCCCAGAATCTGGCCACCGTCGAGTTGCGCGCCCGGCTTGGCTACCACCACAGCCACCCCCACCTCGCCAAAATCGGCGTTCGGAACGCCCACCACGGCACTTTCTGCCACCCCGGGCAACTCGTTGATGAAGCTCTCCAGCTCAGCCGGATAAACGTTGTAGCCGCCGCTGATGATCAGGTCCTTGCTGCGACCGACAATGGTCACATAACCCGCGTCATCGATACGGCCCACATCGCCTGTCTTGAAAAATCCGTCAGCAGTGAACTCTTCTGCGGTTTTCTCGGGCATGCGCCAGTAACCGGCAAAAACATTGGGGCCCTTTACCTGGATGTCGCCAATCTCGCCTTTGGCCAGCGCAGCGCCCTGCCCGTCCACCACACGCAAGCTGACACCGGGCAGCGGCATACCCACGGTTCCGCCCCTGCGCTCGCCCTCATAAGGGTTGGAGGTGAGCATGATGGTCTCGCTCATGCCGTAACGCTCCAGGATGGTGTGGCCGGTACGTTCCTGCCAGGCTTTGAATGTGTCGATCAGCAAGGGCGCCGAACCCGATATGAACAACCGCATATTCCGGGCCGACTCCCTGCTCAAGCCGGGCTCGGCCAGCAAGCGCACATAAAGAGTCGGCACACCCATGAACACGGTGGCTGACGGTAGATGCCGCAGCACCACCTTGGGGTCGAATTTGGCCAGCCAGATCATTTTGCTGCCATTGATCAGCGCGCCATGGATCGCCACAAACAAACCGTGCACATGAAAAATCGGCAGCGCATGAATCAGCACGTCACCACCCTGCTCGGGGCTGCGCCAGCCCCAGAATTCCTTCAACACCAGCGCATTGCTCAGCATATTGCCGTGTGTCAGCATGGCCCCCTTGGAGCGACCCGTGGTCCCGCTGGTGTAAATGATGACCGCCAAATCCTCGGGCTTGCTCGCAGCCACCACATGTTGATCGGAAGCATGGGCGGCGCGCTCCAGCAGTGAGCCGGTGCGGTCGTCGTTCAGGGTGAACACCCAGCGCGTGCCGGCCTTGAACGCCAGCGTGCTGACCCAAGCGAAGTTGCGCTCGTCGCAGACCACCACGGCGGGTTCCGCGTTGCCAATGAAATACTCAATTTCAGCGCTCTGGTAGGCCGTATTGAGCGGCAAGAAAACCAGGCCGGCACGCAGGGTGGCCAGGTACAACATCAACGCCTCGACCGATTTCTCCACCTGAGCGGCAATGCGCGATCCCTGCGGCAAGTCCAGCGATTGCAAAAAATTGGCCAGCATGGCGGTGCCACGGTCGAGGTCGCGCCAGCTGTAACACTGGCCTGTGTCGGTCTCAATGGCGGTAGCGTCCAAGTCTTTGGGGAAAGCCTGGCGCAAATGAGAATAAAGATTCGCAGTGTGGTCTGACATGGTAATTGCTGTCGGGTCTGAAAACTGTACGTTTGCGAGTGGCGCGGTTGGCACGGCCGTCACGTCAAAATTTTGCTTGTCTTTTTTCCAGAAAAGCGCTGATGCCCTCGCGCTGTTCAGCGCTGTCGGCGTAGTCGTAAGCTGTCGCCAGCAGCGCCGGCAACTGGTCGTGCACGATGGCCCTGAACGCTTGTTTGTTCAGGCGCGCTGCTTGCGGCGCCAACTCGCTGATACGATGCACGGTCGCCTGAGCCACCGCGCCGATGTCCACATCGGCCACCACGCGGCTCAGAAAACCGCGTTGCAGCATGTCCGGCGCGCTGAAAACTGCCGCCTCCAACAGCATCTGCCTGGCGGTTGTCAGACCGGTTTCGCGCGCGACCAGGGCCGCTTCGCGCGGCGCCATCGGAAAGCCCAGCTTGGCAATGGGCGCCCCAAAGCGGGCTGATTCGGCCGCCAGTCGGATGTCGCAGCAACTGGCAATCTCGACCCCCGCACCCATGCAGTTGCCTTCGATTTGAGCCACCATCGGCACATCACAGGACAACATCGCGTTCAGGGCGCCCCACACTTCAGCTTCATGGAACTCGCGCAAGGATGGCTCCTGAAACCTGAAGCCGGCGTATTCCGAAATATCGCCCCCCGCACAAAAGTGTGCACCATCACCTGACACCAGCACACAGCGGACCTCGGTCATGGTCTGAATGCGCTCAAACACGGTTTTCAGATCACGCCACATGGCGCGCGACATGGCATTGAAACGCCTGGGATAACTGATCTTGACTTGCGCGACGCCCGCATGATGCTCGAACCTGATTTTTGCCGGCATGTTGAGACTGGTATTCCTTAACTAGCTTTTTGAGCCCGAGCGCCGGCCCACCACCACAGGCCCAATCCACCCAGAATCATCGGCACACACAGCCACTGCCCCATGCTCATGCCAAGTGACAACAGGCCGAGGTGGGCATCGGGTTCGCGGAAAAACTCGGCAGTGAACCGGAAAATCCCGTAACCCAGCAGGAACATGGCCGCCACCTGTCCCCGGGCACGCTGCTTGCGCGCGTACAACCAGAGCAGCACAAACAACAGCAGGCCTTCAAGCAGGAACTGGTAGACCTGGGACGGGTGCCGCGGCAAGTCACCAGCGCCGGGGAACACCATCCCCCAGGGCAAATCAGGGCTGGACAGCCTGCCCCACAACTCGCCGTTGATGAAGTTGCCGACACGCCCGGCAGCCAGGCCGGTAGGCACGCAGGGCGCCACAAAATCTGCCACCTGCAACAAGGGGCGCTGCCGGGTATGCGCAAACCACATCATGGCCACAATCACACCCAGCATGCCGCCATGAAAACTCATGCCACCCTGCCATACCGCAAAAACCTCAAGCGGGTGGGTCGCGTAATACAGTGGCTTGTAAAAGAGGCAATAACCCAGGCGACCGCCCAGCACCACCCCCATCACGCCCATGAACAGGATGTCCTCGACATCCTGTTTTTGCCAGGCCTGCGTACCAGTCAGCGATACAAATGGCGGATGTCGCAAACGCAGCCGGCCCAGCCAGACGAACAAGCCAAAGGCAGCCAGATAGGTCAGACCGTACCAGTGGACGGCAACGGGACCGAGCTGCAGGGCAACAGGGTTGATGTGTGGATGAATCAGCATCGCGTGCAGTGCCGAAAATCTGGCGCTCTGCCGAATCAGTCTTCGAGCAGCGACAGATCGCGCACCGCACCCTTGTCAGCCGACATCACCAGCTTAGCGTAGGCCTTGAGTGCTGCCGACACCTTGCGTTTGCGCGGCAGTGCCGGCTTCCAGCCCTTGGCATCCTGCTCGGTGCGGCGTTTTGCCAGCTCCTCGTCGGAGAGCAACACGTTGATGCTGCGGTTTGGAATGTCAATACGAATCCGGTCGCCGTTGCGCACCAATCCGATGGCGCCGCCTGCCGCCGCCTCGGGCGAGGCATGGCCGATGGACAAGCCAGAAGTGCCGCCGGAAAAGCGGCCGTCGGTCAGCAAGGCACAGGCTTTGCCGAGCCCCTTCGACTTGATATATGACGTCGGATACAGCATTTCCTGCATGCCCGGGCCGCCCTTGGGGCCTTCGTACCGGATGATGACCACATCACCGGCATGGACCTGATCGCCCAGGATCTGCTCGACTGCCTCGTCCTGCGACTCAAACACCCGAGCCGGGCCTTCAAAAACCAACAGGCTGTCGTCGACACCGGCGGTCTTGACCACGCAGCCGTCGAGCGCAATGTTGCCCACCAGCACCGCCAGCCCGCCTTCGCGCGAGAACGCGTGTTCATAGGATCGGATGCAACCTTCCGCCCGGTCGGTGTCCAGGCTCGGCCAGCGTGTGGCCTGGCTGAAGGCAATCTGGGTCGGCTTGCCGGCAGGCCCAGCCATGTAAAACTTGTGCACCTCGGGTGACTGGGTGCGCATGATGTCCCACTGGTCCAGCGCCTCCTTCATGGTCGGCGTGTGGATGGTCGGCACATCGGTGTGCAGCTTGCCGGCACGGTCGAGCTCGCCCAGAATGGCCATGATGCCACCGGCACGATGCACGTCCTCGATGTGGTACTTGGGCGTATTGGGCGCCACTTTGCAAAGTTGAGGAACCACCCGCGACAAACGATCGATGTCCTTCATTGTGAAGTCGATGCCGGCCTCCTGCGCCACAGCGAGCAAATGCAGAATGGTGTTGGTCGAACCGCCCATGGCAATGTCGAGCGTGATCGCGTTCTCAAAAGCCTTGAAGCCAATGGCGCGCGGCAATACCGTGGCATCGTCCTTTTCGTAATAACGTTTGGCCAGATCCACAATCACTCGCCCGGCGCGCTTGAACAACTGCTCACGGTCCGCATGGGTGGCCACAACAGTGCCGTTGCCGGGCAGTGACAGGCCCAGCGCCTCGGTCAGACAGTTCATCGAATTGGCGGTGAACATGCCTGAGCACGAACCGCAGGTCGGACAAGCCGAACGCTCCACTTCGGCTACTTCTTCATCAGACACATCGGGGTTGGCCGCCATCACCATGGCATCGATCAGGTCGAGCTTGATCACGCCGAGTTTTGTCTTGCCGGCCTCCATCGGGCCGCCGGACACAAACACCACCGGAATGTTCAGGCGCATGGCGGCCATCAGCATGCCGGGGGTGATCTTGTCGCAATTCGAGATACACACCATGGCATCGGCACAATGCGCATTCACCATGTACTCGACCGAGTCGGCAATGATGTCGCGGCTCGGCAACGAATACAGCATGCCATCGTGGCCCATGGCAATGCCATCGTCCACCGCAATGGTATTGAACTCCTTGGCAACACCACCGGCCGCCTCGATTTCTCGCGCCACCAGCTGCCCAAGGTCCTTCAGGTGCACATGGCCTGGCACAAACTGGGTGAACGAATTGACCACGGCGATGATGGGTTTGCTGAAATCATCGTCCTTCATGCCGGTGGCGCGCCAGAGGGAACGCGCTCCAGCCATGTTGCGACCAGCGGTGGATGTTTTGGAAAGGTATGCGGGCATGGTGTTCGGTGTCAGTGAATAAAGGAAGGCTGTGCAGTAACTGGCTGCGAATTATCTCCCACCGCTACGGCAGGCATCACTTGCATTTTGTAATCCCGCAATGGCAACAGTGGCCGCGATCAGGCCAGGGTGGCGCCAGACATCAACGGCGCTTGTTCTGCGAGGTCGAGCTCAGCGCATCCTTGGTGCGCTTGCGACGGTCTGCGACCCGTTTGTCCTCATGCTCCATGGCCTTGCGCTTGGTGTAGCCCGAGGCGTCAGCCCAGGTCCACCAAGCCACCGCCAGGGCAAACGGCGTCAACGTCCACCACCAGGACCAATCGGCCACGGGGCCGATGCCCAGATATTTCAGCAGCAACAAAACAATTCCGAGACCCAGAAAATACATAAGGACCTTTCATTTCAGGAGATTCCACGCCGGGCCGCAACAGCAATCCTGCGCTAACTACAATGGTTTCAGTCACACTCTAACCCATCTTTTCAAAGGACTCCCGCATGAAGCGAACACTTTTTGCCTTGCTGGCCGCAGTTTTTGCGGCAACACCGGCATTGGCAGATCAAGCACTGGCACAAAAGAAAAACTGCATGTCCTGCCACGCGATTGACAAAAAAGTGGTTGGCCCCGCCTACAAGGACGTGGCGAAAAAATACGCCGGTCAGGACGTCACGACCCGGCTGACAAACAAGGTTAAACAGGGTGGCTCAGGCGTTTGGGGCGCCATTCCCATGCCGGCCAATCCGCAGGTCAGCGATGCCGAGGCCAAACAACTGGTGTCCTGGGTGCTGTCGCTCAAATAAATGAGCGCCCTCCCCGCGTGAAAAAGCCCGCATCTGCGGGCTTTTTCATTTCATCCACGCTGGCCTCAATAGGCTTGACCCAGCTGGTTCAGGATGGCCGGATTTTCCAGCGTCGAGGTGTCCTGGGTGATGTTTTCACCCTTGGCCAGCGAACGCAGCAGGCGGCGCATGATCTTGCCGGAACGGGTTTTGGGCAGGTTCTCGCCGAAACGGATGTCCTTGGGTTTGGCGATCGGACCAATTTCCTTGGCCACCCAGTCGCGCAACTCCTTGGCGATCTGTTTGGCTTCATCGCCAACGGGCACGCCACGCTTCAACACCACAAAGGCGCAGATCGCCTCACCCGTCAAATCATCGGGACGGCCCACCACGGCAGCTTCGGCCACCAGGTCGGTCTTGGCCACCAGCGCCGATTCGATTTCCATCGTGCCCATGCGGTGGCCGGACACGTTGAGCACATCGTCGATACGACCGGTGATGCGGAAATAACCCCGGTCGGCGCTGCGCACCGCGCCGTCACCCGCCAGGTAATAACCCTTGAGCTCCTCTGGGAAGTAACTCTTCTTGAAGCGTTCGGGGTCGTTCCAGATGGTGCGGATCATCGAGGGCCATGGGCGTTTGACCACCAGAATGCCGCCCGAACCGTTGGGCATGTCGTTGCCAGCCTCGTCGACGATGGCAGCCATGATGCCGGGCAACGGCAGCGTGCAGCTGCCCGGAACCAGCGGTGTGGCGCCAGGAAGGGGCGTGATCATGTGACCACCGGTCTCGGTTTGCCAGAAGGTGTCGACGATCGGGCAACGTTCCTTGCCGACGTTTTTGTAGTACCACATCCAGGCCTCAGGGTTGATCGGCTCGCCGACCGAACCCAGAATACGCAGGCTCGACAGGTCGGAGGCGTTGGGATGAATTTTTTCATCGCTGTCAGCCGCTTTGATCAAGGAGCGGATCGCGGTGGGCGCGGTGTAGAAAATACTGCACTTGTGGCGTTCGATCATCTGCCAGAAACGGCCGGCGTTCGGGTAGGTCGGAATGCCTTCAAAGATGATCTGGGTGGCACCAGCCGCCAGCGGGCCGTAGCCCACATAAGCATGGCCTGTGATCCAGCCGATGTCGGCGGTGCACCAGAACACGTCATCGCTGCGCAGGTCGAAGGTCCAGTCCATGGTCAGCTTGGACCACAGCACAAAACCGCCGGTGGCGTGCTGCACACCCTTGGGTTTGCCGGTGGAGCCCGAAGTAAAGAGGATGAACAGGGGGTGCTCGGCACCCACCATGACCGGCGCACATTCGGTGCTTTGACCGGCCAGCGCTTCGGTGAAGGTGATGTCGCGTCCAGCCACCATGTTGCAAGGACTGCTGGTGCGCTCAAACACAAACACGGTCTTGATCGACTCGCAGCCACCCAGGCCCAGGCCCTCGTCCACGATCCCCTTGAGCGGCAACTGCTTGCCACCACGCATCTGGAAGTTGGCGGTGACCACGGCCACAGCGCCCGCATCGATGATGCGTTCCTGCAATGCCTTGGCAGAAAAACCGCCGAACACCACGCTGTGGGTTGCGCCAATACGGGCGCAAGCCTGCATGGCCACCACGCCTTCAAGTGTCATGGGCATGTAGATCAGGACGCGGTCACCCTTCTTGATGCCCTTGGCCTTGAGCGCATTGGCAAACTGGGAAACCTTGGCGAGCAGTTCTTTATAAGTGGTCTTGGTGACCGCACCATCGTCGGCTTCAAAAATCACCGCGACCTTGTTTTCGTTGGGGGTGCCCATGTGCTTGTCAAGGCAATTGGCGGACGCATTGAGTTCACCATCTTCAAACCACTTGTAGAAAGGCGCGTTGGACTCGTCGAGCGTTTTTGTGAACGGCTTGTTCCAGACCACGTTTTCACGTGCCAGTCGCGCCCAGAAACCTTCGAAATCTTTTTCGGCCTCGGCGCACAAGGCCTGGTAGCCTTCCATGCCCGAAATGCGCGCCGCCTTGACGGTGGCTTCACTGGGCGGAAAAACACGGTTCTCGACCAACATGGATTCAACAGCAGTTGTGGGTGTAGTCACGGATAAGTCTCCTCGGGTTAAACAAAGTTCGAGCGTTAATGTCATGGCTGGCACTTACAGGCCACTGACTTACGCGAGCTTGACATCCGCCCCGTGTGCCAGCGCCATCACCTGCTCGGGCGGCAAACCCTTGAGCTTGTGGTCACTCCACACCTGGCGCCAGCGCCGCGCACCCGGCAGTCCGTGACGCAGGCCCAACATGTGCCGCGCGATCGCTTGCCAGGGTGTGCCAAAACGCTCGGCCTGCTGCCTCATGTAGTCCACCATTTGCAATTCGACTGACTCGCGTGTCTGGCTCTGCTGGCTGGCATCGTCAAAAAACGCACGATCCCATTCGCTGAGCCACCACGGGTTATGGTAGGCCTCCCGACCCAGCATGGCGCCGTCCACATGTTGCAGGTGGTCCATGACCTGCGCGCTTTGTGTGATGCCGCCATTGATGACAAAACACAGCTCCGGGAAATCCTTCTTGAGCCGGTACACGGTTTCATAACGCAGTGGCGGCACCTCGCGGTTGTCCTTCGGGCTCAGGCCCTGCAACCAGGCGTTGCGCGCGTGGACGATGAAAGTGTGGCAGCCGACCAGGCTCAGCGTGCCGACAAAGTCACGCACAAAGTCGTAACTCTCCTCCTTGTCAATGCCAATGCGGTGCTTGACCGTGACCGGGATCGACACCGCGTCCAGCATGGCTTTCACACCATCGGCCACCAGCGCCGGTTCGCGCATCAGGCAGGCACCAAAGGCCCCCCGTTGCACGCGTTCGCTCGGGCAGCCGCAATTCAGGTTCACCTCGCTGTAACCCCACTCCTGCGCCCAGCGGGCGCACTGCGCCAGATCGGCGGGCTCGCTGCCGCCCAATTGCAGTGCCAGCGGCAACTCAGCCGCATTGAAATCCAGGTGGCGCGCCCGGTCGCCGTGGATCAAAGCGCCCGTCGTGACCATCTCCGTGTACAGCAGTGCGTGGCGTGTCAGCAAGCGATGGAAATAGCGGCAATGCCGGTCCGTCCAGTCGAGCATCGGGGCAACGCAGATCTTGTGACTGGTCTGCAGAGAATCAACTTTGATATTTTTCAGCATTTAATAGCAATTAGCTAATGATTTTTGTAATTTTCTCTCGGGCAAGCTTTTAAAATCGCCACCGCCTCAAACTGTCCACGGGTTCATTGATCAGTGGCTGGCACGCAAGCTTGCACCAATCCCCAGTTTGTCACAGCCATCGGACTGCCGGGGATTATCAAACCAACTTTCCCTCTTTCTATCAGCGACTCCACAAGGAAAAAATTACATGAGACTCAGCAAGGCATTTACGTGCATTTCAGGCCCGTTATTGGCGCTGACCTGCCTACTCACCTTTGCCATCGGTTCACACGCAGCCGAGGCCAACAGCGCTCCTGCAGCGAAAGCGATGGTTGGCGCCGCACCTGTCACGCTCAAAATCGCCATCAAACCTGCCAAACCCTTCACGTTCAAGGAAAACGAGCAGTGGAAAGGTTACAGCGTCGACCTTTGGAACGAAGTGGCCAAAATCAACAACTGGGGTATCGAGTGGGTCGACAAAGAGACCGTGCCTCAAGTGCTGGAGTCATTGCAAAAACGTGAGACGGACGTTGCCGTGGGTGCGCTCAGCGTCACCGAAGAGCGCGAGAAGATTCTGGATTTTTCACATCCGATCTATGAGTCCGGGCTACAAATCGTGACCAGGACCAGTTCCGCCGGCTCGATGCTCGACGCCTTGCGCGGCCTGATGTCATTTCAGGTGCTCGGCGGCCTCGGTGTGCTGGCTCTGGCACTCATCGTGGTGTCCTGGCTGCTGTGGCGGCTGGAGCGCCATCACAACGAAGAAAGCTTTCCCAAGTCACCTTCCGCGGGCTTGAAAGAATCCATCTGGTGGTCTACCAACACACTGATCTCTGGCGGCTGCGAAAACATCTCCCCCACCGGCACGGCAGGTCGCCTGGTTGCGGTGGTGTGGATGCTCGGCGGGATTGCGTTTACTTCCTACATCACGGCGGTGTTCACATCGACCCTGACCGTGTCGCGCCTTGACTCCGAAATCAACGGCTTGCAGGATCTCGGTTCACAAACGGTTGCCACGATCCGCGGCACCAGCGGCAGCGACTTTCTCAAGAAAAAAGGCATCAAGACCGCCGAATTTTCCAATCTCGACGAAGCCATGAAAGCCCTGGATGGCAAAGACATCAAGACCGTGGTGTATGACGCACCCATACTGCGCTACTGGCTCAACACCCACACCAAGGAATCCGAAAACCTGATTTTGGCCGGTGAGCCCTTCGCCCGCCAACACTATGCGTTCGGCATGCCCATGTCCAGCGAGCGCCGCAAGGAAGTCAATGAGGCGCTGCTTCAATTGAAGGCTTCAGGCAAGATGGACGAAATCAACAAGCAGTGGTTTGGCGCAAACGCGGGCGGTCGTCCGAACTGACATTTGCACGGGGGCCATTAGTTACCCCTGCAAATAATGGTTCTTGTTTGCAATGGGATAATTTGGCACATGACAATCACTATCAAAGACCCCGAAGGCATTGCCGGCATGCGTGTTGCCGGCCGCCTGGCAGCCGAACTGCTTGACTATCTGGCCCCTTTTGTCAAACCTGGTGTCACCACCAACGAACTCGACCGCCTGGCCGAGGCCTACACCACCCAGGTGCTCGGTGCCATCTCGGCACCCCTGAACTATGCGCCCGGAGGCCACAACCCCTACCCCAAATCGATCTGCACCTCGATCAATCACCAGGTCTGCCACGGCATCCCCAACGACAAGCCGCTCAAAAAGGGTGACATCATCAACGTCGACGTGACCGTCATCAAGGACGGCTGGCATGGCGACTCGAGCCGCATGTACATGGTGGGCGAGGTCTCGGTGGCGGCACGGCGCCTGTGCAAGCTCACCTATGAAGCCATGTGGAAGGGCATCATGAAAGTGCGTGACGGCGCCTACCTGGGCGACATTGGCCATGCCATCCAGACCTTTGCCGAGGGCCATGGCCTGAGTGTGGTGCGCGAATATTGCGGCCACGGCATCGGACAAAAATTTCACGAAGATCCGCAGGTTCTGCACTACGGCAAGCCCGGCACGCTGGACCAGCTCAAGGCCGGCATGACCATCACCATCGAGCCCATGCTCAATGTGGGTCGCAAGGACATCAAGGAACTCGGTGACGGCTGGACCATCGTGACCAAAGACCATTCCTTGTCCGCACAATGGGAACACACCGTGCTGGTCACACCCACCGGCTACGAAGTGCTGACCGTGTCTGCCAACAGCCCTGCGCTGCCGGACTTTGTCACCCCCTCCACCTGACAGACTCATCCAGGTCACCGCCATGTATGACATGAAAGCACTGCGCGAAGAATTTCGCGCCAAAAAGGCAGCGCTGTTCCAGTCTTTGGCAAACGGTGGCCGCAACGCACGCGATGTCACCAACACGCTGGGCAAGCTGGCCGCGCTGGTGGATGACACCCTGAAAACCCTGTGGCAAAACGCGGCCTTCCCGCAAGCCATGAGTCTGGCTGCCGTGGGTGGCTACGGGCGCGGCGAACTGTTTCCTTATTCCGATGTCGACGTGCTGGTGCTGCTGTCGGATGAGATTGCGCTGGAGCATGACGCAGACCTCAAGACCCGCATCGAGGGTTTTATAGGCAGCTGCTGGGACGCCGGACTCGAAATCGGCTCCAGCGTGCGCTCGGTATCAGAGTGTCTGAGCGAAGCCAGGCAGGATGTCACGGTGCAAACCTCGCTGCTGGAGTCGCGACTGCTTACCGGCAACAACGCCATCTACCAGCAGTTCAGGCAGCAATTTGTCGCCGCGCTGGACCCGCAGGCCTTTTTCATCGCCAAAACGCTGGAACTCAGCCAGCGCCACAACAAGTTTGAAAACTCGCCCTACTCGCTCGAGCCCAATTGCAAGGAGTCGCCCGGCGGCCTGCGTGACCTGCAGGTGATCCTGTGGGTGGCCAAAGCGGCGGGTCTGGGCAACCACTGGGACGACCTGGCCAAAAATGGTCTGGCAACCCCCTTCGAAGTCAAACAAATCAAGCGCAATGAAGCCTTGCTCAGACTCATTCGCATCCGCCTGCACCTGATCGCCAAACGACGCGAAGACCGCCTGATTTTCGACATGCAAAATGCGGTCGCGCAAGCTTTTGGTTTTGAGGCCCCGCCCGCCAGCACCGACAAGCGCTCCTTTGTCCGCCCCAGCGAAGCGCTCATGAAGCGATATTACTGGGCCGCCAAGGCGGTGACCCAGCTGAATCAGATTTTGTTGCTCAACATCGAGGAACGCCTGAACCCGAGCACCCACGAGCCGCGTCCGATCAATGCCCATTTTTCCGACAAGGCCGGCATGCTCGAAGTGGTCAGCGACGACCTCTACCGACGCAATCGCGTCATCCCCACGCCATCCTGGAAACGTTCCTGTTGTTCCAGACTTCCGGCGTGAGTGGTTTGTCGGCGCGCACGCTGCGCGCGCTGTACAACGCCCGCGACCTCATGAACGGCGAATTCCGCCGGGATCCGGTCAACCGCGACACCTTCATGCAGATCATGAAGCAGGCCAGCGGCATCACCCATGCCATGCGGCTGATGAACCAGACCTCGGTGCTGGGCCGCTACCTGTGGGCGTTTCGCAAAATTGTCGGCCAGATGCAGCATGACCTGTTTCATGTCTACACCGTCGACCAGCACGTGCTGATGGTGCTGCGCAACGTGCGGCGTTTCTTCATTGTCGAACACGCCCACGAATACCCGTTTTGCTCACAACTGGCCAGCGGCTGGGACCAGCCCTGGATGCTGTATGTCGCGGCCCTGTTTCACGACATTGCCAAAGGCCGTGGTGGCGACCACTCCGAGTTGGGTGAAATAGAAGCTCGGCGCTTTTGCAAACAACACAAGATCAGCCGCGAAAGTACCGAGCTGATCGCCTTCATCGTGCGCGAGCACCTCACCATGAGCCGGGTCGCGCAAAAATCCGACCTCAGCGACCCCGACGTGATCACGGACTTCGCCAAACGCGTGGGCAACGAACGCTACCTGACGGCGCTCTACCTGTTCACCGTGGCCGACATCCGCGGCACCTCGCCCAAGGTCTGGAACGCCTGGAAAGGCAAACTGCTCGAGGACCTTTACCGGCTGACCTTGCGTGTCTTGGGCGGCCACACGGCCGACCCCCATGTCGAGGTGGAGACCCGCAAGCGCGAGGCCTTGATCCAGCTTGCCTTGCACGCCCAACCCTTTGAAGGCCACAAGGCCTTGTGGGACACCGTGGACGTGGCCTACTTCATGCGCCATGACGCCTCCGACATCGCCTGGCACACGCGCCAGCTGTCGCGCCACGTCAATTCAGGCAAGTCAATCGTGCGGGCGCGTCTCTCGCCTCTTGGCGAAGGCTTGCAAGTGCTGGTCTACACCCCCGACCAGCCCGACCTGTTTGCGCGCATCTGTGGTTATTTCGAGCAGCGTGGCTTCAGCATTCTGGACGCACGGGTGCACACCGCATTCAACCACTATGCGCTCGATACCTTTCAGGTCACGACCCAGGCCATGCCCGAGCTTTACCACGAACTCGCCAACATGGTGGAGGCCGAATTGCTGCGGGCCATCATGCAAACTGGTCCGCTACCGGCACCCGGCAAGGGGCGGGTCTCGCGCCGCGTCAAGAGTTTTCCGATTGCGCCACGTGTCAGCCTGCAGCCCGACGAAAAAGGCCAGCGCTGGTTGCTCAATATCTCGGCCAGCGACCGGGTCGGCCTGCTTTACAGCGTGGCCCGCGTGCTGGCACGGCACAAGGTCAACGTGCAACTTGCCAAGATCAATACCCTGGGTGAACGGGTCGACGACACCTTTTTGATCGACGGCCCTGAACTTCAGGAAAACAAGGCCCAGATCGCGATCGAGACCGAACTTCTGGAGGCGCTCGCCTAAGAGCGAGCCGCCCCTAGTCGTCACCCAGGCTGTCAAGTCCCGGGAACATCACCGACGTGAAGCCGAAGTGTGTGAAATCGCGCACGCGCATCGGGTAAAGCTTGCCGATCAGGTGGTCGCATTCGTGCTGCACCACGCGGGCATGAAAACCCTCCACCGTACGGTCAATGGGGTCGCCATACTGGTCAAAGCCGGTGTAACGAATGTGGCTGAAGCGTGGCACCTTGCCGCGCAAGCCCGGCACAGACAGGCAACCCTCCCAGTCCTCCACCTCCTGCGCGCCCAGCGGCGTGATCACCGGGTTGATCAGCACC
>JBEGLK010000010.1:0-17604 GCA_041183605.1 Pseudomonadota bacterium | reverse complement strand
ACGCAGCACGGTCATGCCGCCG
Organism: Pseudomonadota bacterium; assembly: GCA_041183605.1. Lineage (GTDB taxonomy): Bacteria > Pseudomonadota > Gammaproteobacteria > Burkholderiales > Burkholderiaceae_C > Rhodoferax. The sequence continues at coordinate 17,582 of JBEGLK010000010.1, read as the reverse complement.
TCCTTGGGGTCGGTGGCAAAACGGATTTTTTGGCCGGCTTGCAGTTGATCGAGCCAGGCGCTGTCTTTCACCTTGTAAGCCATGGTCATGGGCGGCATGCCGTTGGGCAGCGCGCCGTGTTGCAGCGTGAGGGTGCCCTTGGACTTGTCCACCTTCTTGACCAGACCCTCGCCCATGGCTGCGTCAGCGGCGGCGGGCTTGCCAGTCGCCGTGGGTTTGGCTGTGGCCATGCCGTGTCCGCTGTGGTCGGATTGCGCCATGGCAGGCGCCGCCAGGCCCAGGGAGATGGCGAGGGTGATCCATGCGGGGTTCAGCAATTGCTTCATGTAACTTTCCTTGGATGAGACGGTGGGATGTAAAAACTCACGACATCTTGAGTGTGCCCGTCTGGCGCCGACAAAAGGCTGACCAGAAGATGACATTCCTGTTATCTGCCGCAATCTGATCACCAATCAGTGCAGAATCACACCCATGAAAATTCTTGTGGTGGAAGACGAAGTCAAAACAGGCGATTACCTGAAGCAAGGCTTGGTCGAGGCCGGTTTTGTGGTGGACCTGGTGCGCAACGGCAGCGACGGCCTGCACCTGGCCCTGACGGAAGCCTACGATCTGGCGGTCCTCGACGTGATGCTGCCCGGTCTGGACGGCTGGGGCATCCTGGCCGGCATTCGACGCGCGGGCAGGGACATGCCGGTGCTGTTCCTGAGCGCGCGCGACCAGGTGGAAGACCGGGTCAAGGGCCTGGAGCTCGGTGCTGACGACTATCTGGTCAAACCTTTCGCCTTTTCCGAGCTGCTGGCGCGGGTACGCACCCTGTTGCGCCGTGGCAGCAAGGCCAGCGCCACTGAATTCCTGCAGGCGGCCGACCTGGAACTGGACTTGCTGCGCCGCCGTGTCATTCGCGCCGGCCAGCGCATCGACCTCACGGCCAAGGAGTTTTCCTTGCTGGAGCTGCTGCTGCGGCGTCAGGGCGAAGTCTTGCCACGCTCGCTGATTGCGTCCCAGGTGTGGGACATGAACTTTGACAGTGACACCAACGTCATTGAAGTCGCCATGCGCCGGTTGCGCGCCAAGGTGGATGACGCTTTTGAACCCAAATTGATCCGCACCGTGCGCGGCATGGGCTACGTCCTGGAAGACCCCAATTGCGCGCGCTGAAGGCTTTGTCCCTCACCCACCGGCTCACGCTGATGTTCGTGCTGGCTGCCTCGGCGGTGCTGTTGCTGCTTGGTTTTGTCATCGCCTCTTTGGTGGAGCAGCATTTCGAGGACCTCGACATGGAGGTCCTGTCCGGCAAGATGGAGCTGACCCGCCAGGGCTTGTTGCGGGTGCATTCCCAGGAAGGTCTGACCGAATTCACCCATCAGCTGGCGTATTCGCTGGTTGGTCACCACGGTATGGAAGTGATGGTGATTGACACCGATGAAGCTGTCATTTTTGCCACCGGCCATGCCAGCTTCGATCCGGCGCTGGTGATCAGGCAGGCCACACAGGCGCCGGACCAGTCCGCACTCTGGCAACTCGACGCCCAGACTTACCGTGGCCTGGCCGCCCGTTTGCCGACCGCGATGCTGGATGCGACCGGTCAGCCGCTGCGGGTCTTTGTGGCGGTAGCTGCCGACATTGCCCACCACCAGACCTTCATGCGCTCTTTTCTGCAAACCCTGTGGTTGTTTGTGGCAGGCGCTGCGCTGCTGACCGGGGTGCTGGGCTGGGTCGCGGTGCGCCGTGGTCTGGCGCCTTTGCGTGCCATGCGCACCCAAGCCCAGGGCGTGACGGCGCAGCAACTCAGCCAGCGCCTGCCGGTGCAAACTTTCCCGCTTGAGCTGGCCGAGCTGGCGCAGTCGCTCAACGACATGCTGGCACGCTTGGAAGATGCGTTTCAAAGACTCAACGATTTCTCGTCCGACATTGCGCACGAGTTGCGCACGCCAGTGAGCAACCTGTTGACGCAAACCCAGGTGACCTTGTCGCGCGCCCGCAGCGCCGACGACTATCGGCAGATTCTGGAGTCGAACGCGGAAGAATTCGAGCGTATGGCGCGCATGATTTCCGACATGTTGCTGCTCGCCAAGTCGGACAACGGCCTGGTTCTGCCGCAACGCGAAGAGCTGCAACTGGCCGCCGAAGTACATGCCCTGTTTGACTATTTTGAGGTGGTGGCAGAAGAAAAATCGGTGTTACTGGCGCTCGAGGGTGATGCCGTGGTCAGCGCCGACCGTTTGATGTTGCGCCGGGCGCTGGGCAACCTGCTGTCCAATGCACTGCGCCATGCTGAGGCAGCCAGTACCGTGTCGGTGCGTCTGCAGGCACGGGCCGATGGTGTCGAGATCAGCGTGGCCAACCGGGGTGAGGTCATCAGCCCCGAACACCTGGCCCGGGTGTTTGACCGCTTTTTCCGGGTCGACCCGGCACGTCAGCGCAACTCCGATGGCACCGGCCTCGGGCTGGCCATTACCCAGTCGATTGTGCAAGCCCACGGCGGCACCATTGACGCCAGTTCAGGCGATGGCCTCACCAGCTTCACGCTGCACTTGCCGCGCGGCTGAAGTCTTGCAGTCCGGCGCAATGCCAGTTTGTCTGCAAGGCTTCCCGTGTTGTGCCGTAATCTGCCCCCATGAGCCTGCAGTCACCTGTTGATGTGGTCTACCTCTGGGTGGACGGTAACGATCCGGTCTGGCGCCAAAAGCGCCGGAGCGCCGAAGCGCGCCTGGGCAGTAGCCTCCCTCACACACTGGCGGTTTTTGGTAACGTGGAGGGCCGTTTTCGCGACAACGACGAACTGCGTTTCAGCCTGCGCGCGCTGGAACGGTTTTTTCCTGGCCATGGCCAGATTTACCTGGTTACCGACGCACAAACTCCGGCCTGGTTAGAAGCGCATCCCGGCATCACTGTGGTTGACCACCGCACACTGATTCCGGCGTCGGCCCTGCCCACCTTTGATTCAGGCCATATCGAGTCCTACATCCACCACATTCCCAATTTGTCAGAACGCTACTTTTACTTCAACGACGATGTATTTTTTGGTGCGCCGGTCAAGCTCGATGACTGGTTTTGGCAGGACGGTGTTTATGTGGGCTGGTCGGAAGATCCCGAGGTGAGCAACGAGCCGCTGCGCATGGATGGCACCGCACTGGACAACGCCTGCCGTTTGTCACACCAGTGGCTCAACGCCCACGCGTCGGACTTGCCGCACTACACGCCCAGGTTCCGCACTTTTTCGCACTCACCCCGTGCCATGCGCAAGTCCGTCATGCTGGCTCTCGAAGCGCTGGCTCCCGAGCTGTTTGCAGCGGTGCGCTCCACCGTATTTCGCAGCTGGGACAAGCCTACCATCGTGTCCGATTTTGTCTTGCGCTGGTCGCTTGCCAGTGGTCTGGCCAGGGTGCGCGACTATGCCCATGTCTATGTTTCAAGCGGTGACCTGCACGACCGAGACGCGCTGGATCAGCTGCTGGCGCAGTTTGGTGCGCTGGATTTCTTTTGCATCAACGACACCACCGACGATGCACCTGCCAGCGACCCTCGTCTGAATCGGGTGCGCGAGGCGCTGGCGCAGCTTCTCCCTGTGCGGTCGCGTTTTGAGAAACCCTTGCGACCGGAGGTCAGCCCAGTGCTTGCGGCAGCACAATCTTGTTGAATTAGGCCTGAGAAATGCGAACCGGCGGAGCCCGCTTCAGCTTGACTGCGATGCAATCTGGCGCAGCGCTTGCTCGAATACAGCCACCGGTTGGCCACCCGAGATCAGATGCCGGTCGTTGATGATGACTGCGGGAACCGAATGAATGCCCTGCCTGCTGTAGAAGGCCTGGGCCGCACGCACTTCAGCTGCGAATTCGTCGCTGGCCAGGATCTGGCTTGCGCGCGCGGCGTCGAGCCCGGCTTGCACCACCGCTGCCAGCAACACCTCGGCTGAATCCATGGCCTGGCTGTTGCTGTGGCAGGCCACCAGCAAGGCCTTTTTCAGGGCCAGTTGCGACTCCGGTGAGACTTGCCCCGCCCAATGCAGCAGACGGTGTGCGGCAAAGGTGTTGTAGATGCGGCCGCGGCCCGAGGGACTGAAGGCAAACCCCACGTCGGCCCCGCGTTGGCGAATGGTGTCGCGGATCTGCGCCTGTTGCTCGAGAGTCGAGCCGTATTTTTGTGTCAGATGCTCAGCAATGTCCTGGCCACCAGCCTGCATTTGCGGATTGAGCTCAAAGGGCTGCAGGTGGATTTGCACCTGTACCTCGCCCTGCAGCTTGGCAATGGCCTGCTCCAGTGCTGCCAATCCAATGGCGCACCAGGGGCAGGAGATGTCCGAGACAAAATCGATGTTGAGGCTTGGCGTCATGGCAAAGATGCTGCGGCATCCAACACAGGATAGTCAACCCGCATGGATGTTGTTAGGAAAAATCAGGCTGACGGTGGTCCCCTTGCCCGGCGCGCTGTTGATCTCCATGCGGCCGTAATGCAGCGCCATGATCTCCTTGACGATGCTCATGCCGAGACCGGTGCCGGAAACCTTGCCGGAGGTGTCGGCGCGGTAAAAGCGTTCACCCACACGCCCGGCCTCGGCCGGTGTCATGCCAACGCCCTGATCGGTGATGTGCAGGGCAATTTCATCGGGCAGGGTTTCCACCTTGATGAGTACGGACTTGCCCGGAGCCGAGTACTTGTAGGCGTTGGAGAGCACATTGAGCAGGGCCATCTGCGCCTTCTTTTGATCAGCCCACAACGACATGGGTTCAGGCGGGAGTTCCAGGCTGGGCGGCGAGCGTTTGTCTGGCAGCTTGAGCCCGCGCACCACCTTGTCGATCAGGGCCGGCACCGGCACGGACTCGAAGACAAAATCCTTGCCCTGCAAGGCCTCAATGCGGGCCAGGTCCAGCAGCTCGTTGAGGATCGACGACATGAGTGTGGACTGGCGGTAAATGATTTCAAGGAATTCCCTGCGCTCGGCGTCGCTGAGCTGTTCGTTCAACAGCACTTCGGAGAAGCCGTAAATGCCCGACATCGGGGTGCGCAATTCGTGCGCTGCCGTGGACAGGAATTCGCTCTTCATGCGGTCCACCGCGGTTTCATGGCTGATGTCGCGCAGGTAGAGCACCTGCGACACGCTTTGTGCCTGGGATTCGCGCAAGGACACCTTCAATACCCGTCGGCCGCTCTTGGTCTGTCCTGCAGCCTCCGTCAGTTCAATCACCTGGCGCTGCTCGCAGGCCGCGCCCGACTGCGCCGCGTGACGTAGGGCACCGATACCCTGAAAGCGCGACTCCGGCGGGCACAATTCGGCCAGTCGCTGTGAAAATGCCAACTCATCCAGACCAATCACGCTGGCGGGTGCCAATCCGGTGAGGGTGGTGAAGGCCGGGCTGACATATTTGACCAAACGCTCGGAGTCGAAGGCCACAAAACCGTCCGGGCTCAGCGCAAAAATGGCATCAAGTTGCGCGCTGTGCTCACTGAGCAGCACCTCGGCCGCCTTGCGTTGGCTGATGTCGACGCAACTGCCCACCATGCGCAATGCGCGCCCATCGGCGTCCCGTTCAACCACGTCACCCCGGTCCAGTACCCAGACATCACGGTCCTGCAGGCGCATGCGGTGTTCGCTTTGGTAGCGCACCTTGCCTGCCAGGCAGTCTTCCAGCCTGGCCATGACCTGCCCCCTGTCGTCGGGATGCAGCAGTGCGGCAAATTCGGACAGCGGGTGTTCCAGGTAGTCATCGTTAAGTCCGGTGATCTGGCACCAGCGGCGGTTGTGGGTGACGATGCCGGTGGCAATGTTCCAGTCCCACACACCCTCACCGGTCGCGTCGAGCACGTAATTCAGGCGGCGCTCGCTTTCTTCGAGCTTCATCTGCACACGTTTTAACTCAGACACATCGTTGGCAATCACGAGGATCTGCTTTTTACCCTCGGGCGAGGTCAGCGGGATCTTGATCGACTGGTAGTAAAGGGTCTCGCCGGTGCTGGCGTCGGTTGATTCCTCGAACACCACCTGCGTTTTGTCGTGCGACATGACCTCACGCACGTTCTGCAGATAAAAAGCCACCTGCTCGGCGTTCGGGTTGAAGGCGCCGTCGTCCTTGCCCACCAGCTGTTCCGGGGTGGTGCCATAAAGTTTGGCGAGTGCGCGGTTACCCAGCAAAAATTTGCCGTCCCAATCTTTCATCAGGATGATGTTGGGGTTCTCGTCAATCACCGTGCGCAGCAGCGCGTTGGCGTCCATCAGGGCGCTGTTGGGAGTGTCGGTACTGCGTCTATTGAAGGGTGACATGAGGTGTGTGCTGCCGTTGGCGCTCGATGCGGCTTAAGTTCCCATCACGTTGGCCAGATGGATGGCTTTTTTCTGCAAATCCTCGTCGTTGTCGGCATACCGTTGCGCAATGGCGTGAAACTCGCCGGCCAGCTGCACAAAGGCATCGACCACATCCGGGTCAAAGTGTTTGCCACGACCGTCTTCAATGATCGCGCAGGCCTTCTCGTGGCTCATGCCCACTTTGTAAACACGCCGGCTGATCAGGGCGTCATAAACATCCGCCACCGCCATCAAACGTGCCGGGATCGGGATAGCGTCCCCCACCAGACCCTGCGGATAACCCGAGCCATCCCACTTTTCATGGTGTGAATAAACGATGTCCTTGGCAATCTGAATGAACTCAAACGACTCCACGTTGGCGACCTGTGCCTGCATCAGCGCCTCGTAGCCCAGTCTGGGGTGGGTTTGCATGATCTCGAACTCGTGTGGTTCGTAGCGCCCGGGCTTGAGCAGGATCCGGTCCGGAATTCCGACCTTGCCGATGTCGTGCAGCGGCGCACACTTGAACAACATGTCGATCACGCTGTTGTTCAGAAAACTGGAAAACCTGGGGTGGTCGCGCAGGTGCCTGGCCAGGGTACGGATGTAGTTTTGGGTGCGCCGCAGATGATTGCCGGTCTCGACATCGCGAACTTCGGCCAGCGATGCCAGCGCCAGGATGGTGACCTCTTGCAACGCGGCCATGTCGCGCGCACGCTTGGCCACCTCAAATTCCAGGTATTCGTTGTTGACCCGCATGGTGCGTGCATGGGAGGCATCCACCAAGTGGGCACGCAACCTTGACAGCAAAATCTCGGGGCTGATCGGGCGTGTGATGTAGTCGACTGCACCCAGGGCCATGCCCATTTCCTCGTTTTCAACCTCGTTTTTGCTGGTCAGAAAAATGACCGGGATATGTTGGGTACGCGGGTTGGACTTGAGCTCGCGGCAAACGTCGTAGCCGCTGAGGTCTGGCATGACGATGTCGAGCAGGATCAGGTCGGGTTCTTCCTGGCTCACCATGGCGAGTGCTTTTGCGCCGTGGTTGACCGCCTTCACCGTGTAAGACTCGTGCAGCAGGCCAAAGAGAAGCGACAAATTGGCCGACGAGTCGTCAACAATCAGAATGGTTGGCTTGACAGGTAAAAACAGATCCATAACGACTCTAGTTGATGCTAATGTGGGCGTCGGCGAATTCAAATTCCTGCACTTGTTGCGCCAGCAGGTCGAATTTAACACCCAGCCCCGTGCGCAGCAAGCCACGCTGCGTTTGCAGCAGCAGTTCAGCCGCCGCATTGTTGGATGCCAGCAGTTCGGCCAACTCGCGGCAGACCTTGACCAGTTGTGCGGCGTCCACGGCTTGCGCAGGCAGAGCGAGATCTTGCGCCTCGGGCAAGGCCTGGCGCAAGCGCAGGGCCAGATTCTCCAAGTGGTTCAACAGCGGTGCAAGGCGGGTTTTTGCATGTCGTAATGGCTGACCCTGTGTCACAGCCTGGTGCAATGCGTTTTCAAGTTCGGCACTCAGGCTGCTGCACCGGACGGCGCCAACGTTGGCAGCGACTCCTTTCAGGTTATGCACCAGATGCTCAGCCTCCGACCATTGCTCTGTCACCACCGCGTTCGCCAATTGTTCAGGCAAGGTACTGATGCTGCCCAAAAATTTCATCAAGACACTGTTGTACAGAGTCTGGTTGCCCGCACACAGGCGCAGGCCGAGTTGCGTATTGATGCCGCTGATACGCAGTGCTGTCTGCTGCGGCCGCAGCGCCTCAGGCAACCCATTGGCATTGGATCTTCCGGGGTCAGGCCGGCCCCAAAGCACCAGGCACTGACGCAGTGCCTCAGGGTCGATCGGTTTGCTCAAGTGGTCGTTCATGCCTTCATTCAGGCAGCGCGACACCACATCGATGGCAGCATGGGCGGTCAGGGCGATGATTGGCAAATCCTTGAAACGCGCTTGTTGGCGTATCGCCAGCGTGGCTTGATGCCCGTCCATCACCGGCATTTGCAGGTCCATCAGGACCAGCGACCAGGGCAAGGGCTGTGTTGCGGCTTGCAACAAGTCCAGCGCCTGCTGGCCGTTGTCGGCCAGCGTCACCTTGACGCCCATGGCAGCCATCAGCTCACTGGCAATTTGCTGGTTGATCTTGTTGTCTTCCACCAGCAGAACGGTCAGGTCGTGCAGCGGCCCCGAACGATCGATGGGTACGGCGGCGGACGCAGCGGCAGGATCTAGCCAGAATTGAGGTGTCTGCGCCTCGCCCACGGCTTGTTGTGCCGGGGCGTCACTCGCCAAATTGCCGACTGATTTTGTCGGCAAGTCCAGCCAGACGCTAAAGGTAAAGGTGCTTCCCACCCCCTGTTTCGACTCCACGGTCAACTGGCCGTGCATCATTTCGACCAGGCTCTTCGATATGGCCAAGCCCAGTCCGGTGCCTCCAAAACGGCGCGTGGTTGAACTGTCGGCTTGGCTGAAGGCGGTGAACAGGCCATTGCATTGTTGTGGCGTCATGCCAATGCCACTGTCTTGCACCGACACCGTCAATTGCACGTGCTCGCGCTCCTGCTGTGTTACCGCGACTGTCACTTTGACAAAGCCATGCTCGGTGAATTTGATCGCGTTGTGGCACAGGTTGGTCAACACCTGTTTCAGGCGGGTGGCATCGCCCATCAGGGCGGCCGGCACATCGGGGTCGACCTGAATCGAAAACCCGATATTTTTTTGTTGTGCCAGTTGCCCCACCAGCGTGGTGACACTTTCAAACACCTGGCTCAGCACGAAAGGCACTGATTCCAGCGTCATTTTGCTGGCGCCGATCTTGGAGTAATCCAGAATGTCGTTGATGATGCCGACCAGTGCCCTGCCCTCGGTGTTGATTTTTTGGAGATAGTCCCGCTGTTTGGGGCTGAGTTCGGTTTCCAGAGCCAAGCCCGACAGCCCGATTACCGCGTTCATCGGAGTCCGGATTTCGTGGCTCATATTGGCCAGAAACTCGCTTTTGGCTCGGTTCGCCTCTTCGGCTTGCTGACGGGCTGCGCGTGTCAGTTCGAATTGATGATGCAATTCTCCGGCCTGGCTGATCAGTTCCTGCTGCTGCACCTGCAACACTGCTTCGGATTGTTGAAGTTCAAGCGCTTGGGCCTGGGTCTGGCGCATCAAACTCTGCGTGACCCGGTTGCGCTCGAAGATTTCCAGATTCAGCGCCACCAGCGGCAGCAGTTCGTCAAGCAGCGCCTGGTGACGCGGGTCAAAGTCTTCCGCTTTGCTCAGCGCCAGCACTGCCAGGACCTGCGTTTTGCCGACAGGGGCCACAGGGACGATCAACACGCTGCCGGTCTGGGTGTCAGGCAAACCGGCCAGCCCCTGCATTGGCTGCGCCGATACATCGTTCAGCCGAATGGCTTGTGCCTCGGTCACACAACGCCCAAACAGGCCCACATCAGGGGCAAATGCGGGGATCAGGACAGTGGGGTCCGTCACGCCAGCGGTGCCGGCCAAGGTGTAACGCTGGCTCGGCGTGTCCAGCACATAAAGCAGTCCGGTGTGCGCACCCGTGAGTGACGTCAAGCGGGACAGCAAGGTGTTGGCGAAGACCTCCAGCGTCGCAAGTGCCAGCACACTGGCCGCAATCTCTGCAGCATTGGATTTGGTCCAGTGCAGTACCTCCACTTCGCGTGCGGCGCTTTGCAACACGGTCAGCGCACGGGCCATGGCACCTACGTCATTTTGAAAGTCGGTGTGCGGAACATCGTTGCCTAGCCGGCCCTTTGCCAGGTCTTCAATGTGCAAGCGCAGGCGTTTCAGCGGTCGGCTGATGGAACTCGTCAGCAACAACCCGGCGCCCAGGCCGGCCAGCAGGCCGGCCAGTGTCAGTCCCAGGTTCAGGCGTTCGGTGGTGGTGGCAAAAGATTCGGCATGTTGCCAGGCCTGCTGCGCGCTGGTTTCGGTCTGGTCGACCAGTGCATCCATGAGCTTGTCGCTCTCCTTGAACAGCGTCAGATTGTCGGCCTTGAAAAGCAACATGACCGCGGTGGCATGGACAAAACTTTGGTCGGCCGACGCTTGGGCTGAAATGTTGTCCACGCTTTGCAGGTATCGCCGCAGCGTGTTGCTGGTTTCGGACAACAAGTGCCCGTCCGTCGCCGAGCCCATGAGCGCTTGCATTTCGGTGATGTGGGTGAGCAACTGCTGGCGTGCATCGGCCAGCTCGCGCTCTGCGCTGGCCCGTTCCCCGGCATCGCGAGCCAACAGTTGTTGTCGCAGATCACGGCCCACTTCCATCAGGTGAATATGGGCTTCCTTGGTTGCAGACAAGGCCAGCAGCTTGTTTGTGTACATGTCGCGCAATTGCGCCGCCTGCTGTCGCCCGCTATAGATTGAGTGGGCACTCAACAGCAAAATAATGATCAGCAAGACACCGATGCCATAACGCAGCTTGTGGCCCAGCGTGAGTCGCTCAAGAAAATTCATGCAGACATGCATCAAGCGCCGCATCGGCGTCAGCGTGAGCACAGGCTTCAGTCCAGCGCCGCGGGCCGGGTGTCCTGGATCGGCGCGCCCATGCCGGGATGGCCGGTCGCGCTCAGATCGACACTGTCCTGCAAGGTGGTGTAAGTGGGCAGGCAGATGCGCACTGTGGTGCCCATGCCAGGGGCGCTTTCAATCTTGAGTGTGCCGCGGTGCAGCGCGATGATTTCCTTGACGATACTCATGCCCAGGCCGGTTCCTGGAATCTTGCCCGAGGTGTCGGCACGGTAAAAGCGCTCACCGACACGGGCCAGTTGTGCCGGGGTCATGCCGATGCCGTGGTCAATGATTTCAATGCACACCCCCGGCCCCTGACCGGCAGCGGTCTGGACCCAGGCCTTGAGCTGCACCGGACCACCATGGGGAGAATACTTGAACGCATTGGAGATCACGTTGAGCAGGGTTTGGCGCAACTTGCCGGCATCGGCCATCAGGTACAAGGGCTGCTCGGGCAGCGTGAGTTCAAGACCACTGCGTCCGGCTGGCAGCGGGTAGGTGCGGGCCAGATCAGTGACCAGCAACTGCAGGTCAACCCGGGTGTAACGGAAGTCGCGGTCGCGGCGGGCCTCGATGCGTGCCAGGTCCAGCAGCTCATTGAGAATGTTGGCCATCAGCTTGGACTGGGTGTAGATGGTGTTCAGGAATTCGTGTTGCGTGGCAGGGTCAAATTGCTCGTTGAGCAAGACCTCGGCGTAACCAAAAATACTGGCCATTGGTGTGCGCAGTTCATGCGCGGCGGTGGCCAGGAATTCGCTTTTCATCTGGTCGACCTCGGTTTCATGGGTCACATCATGCAGGTACAGGATTTGCGACACGGTGCTGGATTGGCTGGAGCGCAGACCCAGTTGCAACACGCGTTTGGCCGGCTGGTTGAGTTCGATCAGTGTCCGTTGCTCGGGCTTGCCGCCCGTCGACTGTGAACGCAGCGCGGCCACGCCCAGGAAAGGTGTGCTGGCGGAGCAGCGCCAGGCGAGCCAGATGGAAAAATCGTTTTCATCCACACCTTCCAGCGTCTCATTGCCCATGCCGGTCATTTGCCTGAAGGCAGGGTTGATGTAGCTGACACGTTTCTGGGCATCGAACGACACAAAACCATCCGGACTGACGTCAAAAATGGCGTTGAGTTGCTCGTTGCGCTCTTCAGTCAAACGTTGTGCCCGCTGGCGCACGCTCAATTCGCTGCCGATTTGTTTCAGGTGGCGTGTCAGTGCCGTGGCCAGCGCCAGAATCAGCAGGCTCACGATAGCGGCCTGCAGCCACAGGGCTTCCTTGGCCGCATTGTGGTTGGCCAGCACCGTCTCGGAGTCCAGTCCTGCCATCACCACCAGATCGTAACCGGGCAGCTTGCGGAAATGGACCAGACGTTCGACCTTGTCAACCACCGATCTCGCGGTGAAATGGCCTTCCAGTTCTCCCTTGGCGATGCGTGCGAGCAGTGGCGATTCGCTGGCCTGATTGCCAAACTCTTCGCGGTTGCCCACATTACGTGCGCGCGCCACGCCATCCAGGCCATAAAGTGCCATGACGCCCTGATTGCCCAACTTGAGCTCTTTGTAGAAACTGGTGAAATAGCCCGGGTCGATCGACACCACCACGACGCCGGCAAAGTCGCCATTCGGGCGATTGATGCGGCGCGTCAACTGAATCGACCACTTGCCGGTGGCCCGCCCCAGCACGGGTTGCGAGACATACAACACGTCTTTGCTGGAGCCGAGATGCACTTTGAAATGCACGCGGTCTGACAGGTCGAGCGTGCCGGTGACGGGGCGATTGGCCAGCACATAAATACCCTTGGCGTCGATCACGCCCACTTGCGGAAAAATCTCGGCATCAATCACGCCCTGCTGAGTGAGCGCGGTCAGGTCAAGCTTGTTGCCAAGCTCAAGGTAACGGGCCTGGATAAAACGGATCACCTGATCGGCACCGCGGAACGTCCGGTTGGCGTGCTCCTGGCTGACGCGGGTCAGATTGGCCAGATCACGTTCAGCCGCGGCCAGTTCCTTGGCCCGACTTCCGTTCACCTGGGCAAACACATGCCACCATGTCAGTCCCAGCAACACCGCAGCCGCCAGCCAAAGCATGAGCACGATACGGCGGTAATGGGTGAGAGCGGCAGGCATCGCAGGTTTTTCTGGATCGGACCAACAGGCTGGCTGACGGTCTACTTGAGGTGGTTGCGCACCCAGGTCACGACTTGCAGCGGACTGAAGGGTTTGATGAAGTAGGCATCGGCACCGCGCTCGCGCGCGTCATCATGGTCGGCAACCTGGCCACGCGCTGTAATCATGGCCACGAGAATATCGCGGGTGAGCGGGTCGGCCTTGATGGCTTCGAGCACCTGCAGGCCATCTATTTCGCCCGGCATCATGACGTCCAGCAAGACCACCTTGGGGTGATGGTGTCGTACTGCCGCGAGTGCACTCACGCCGTCCTCGGCTTCAAGAATCTTGAACTCCTTGCCCAAGGTGATGCTGAGCAAGCGTCGGATATCGGAGTGGTCGTCAACGATAAGGATGGTGTTCATGAGGTGATTTACGTTGGAAATTGAGGGTTGGGCATGAAGCGACCCTGTTTGGCGATGCCGGTGGCAATCTCTTGCAGCTTGTCAAAGGGAATGGGTTTGGACAGCACCTGGATATCCGGCGGCAGGCCACCGCGGGCGGCAATGGCAGCCTCATCCAGGCCGGTCACGGCGACGATGGTGGTGTGGGCCATTTCGGGCGCGTGGTGCAGCATGCGCAGCATGCTGAAACCGTCCATCTCCGGCATGTTCAAGTCGGTAATCAACAAATCGGGGCCGCCCCGGCCGATGGCCAGCAGCGCGGCGATGGCGCTGTACATGCCGGTGACCTTGGTGGCCATCGGCCAGCGTGCCAGCTTGGCCTGGTACAGGCGCATCAGGTCGGCATCGTCCTCGACCACCATGACCTTGAGTTGGCGCGGCTGAGTGGAGAGCGGCTCGGTCAGTACGGGCGGAGCCGGTTGTTCCGGCTCTTTACGCAGCAGTTGGTCCACCGAATCGCGCATGACCCGACGGTGGCCACCTGCGGTTTTCCATGCCCGCAGCAGGCCGCTTTCAACCCAGAGCTGCACGGTACCCACTGACACACCCAGCAACTTGGCGGCCTCCCGGGTTGTGCAAAACGATTTTTCAATAGTGACGGATGGCATGAATGGTGACCCTGTTGAAGTTATTGTATGGCGACTATCAATTTTTATTGAATTTTATCAAATTGCGACTTGATGGCAAGCAATTTCGGCGACAAGATGAGCAAAAGCATGCAATTTCGGCGACATGCTGCGTCAGCAAGGTTGCTCCCGGCTTGTTTGTTGTTGTTGCTGGCGCGGCACCCATGGGTGTTTTCCTGAATAGTCGCATATTGTTAGTCCCGTTAAGCTTCTGCTATGAGTCATTTGCCACCTGAAGTTCCGCCACCGCCCTACATACCGCCGCCTTCGGATGCGCCTCCCAAAGAACTTATTGCTCTGGCATGGTCTGCGCCACCGCGCTGGCTGTTGCGGGGCTGGCGCGATTTGGCTTCACATCCGGGTGTCAGCCTGTTTTATGGCCTGGCATTTTGGTGCATGGCGCTGATCATGGGGGCGGTGTTCCGTTCCAGGCCGGAATTTACCATGACGATTGCTTCGGGCTGCCTGCTGGTCGGCCCTTTTCTGGCGATGGGTCTTTATGAAGTGAGCCGCCGCCGCGAATTGGCTCTGGGCGCTGATTTTGTCAGCTCCATGACCTGCTGGAAAACGCACCTGCGCAGCATGGGCCTGCTGGTGGGGGTGCTGATCGTGCTGGAGTTGTTGTGGGGTCGTGCATCACTTGTGGTGATTGCGGTGTTTTTCAACACCGGCATGCCGTCCTCGGTCAGTGTGATGCAGGCCGTTTTTAATCCGGAGAATCTGGACTTCGTGATGGCCTACACCCTTGTCGGCGGTGCTTTTGCCGCTCTGGTGTTTGCCATCACCGTGGTCTCGATTCCGATGATTCTGGATCGCGACACCGACGCCATCACGGCGGCCATCAGCAGCATTGAAGTGGTGGTGACCCAGCCCGGTGTCATGCTGCTGTGGGGCTCGCTGATCGTGGCCTTGGTGGCGGTGGCCTTGCTGCTGCCCCTCGCCTCGGGTCTGGTGCTGGTCGGGCCATTGCTCGGACACGCTACCTGGCACGCCTACCGGGGTTCGGTGCGCTGGCTGTAGCTGATCGATCCGCTACCATAGGTTGCAATGGTCGCCCACGTTCCTACTCTTTTTATGGCCATCATGGCCCTGAGCGCCACACTGGCCGTGGCGCTGGGCATCGCGGCGCGCACGCAGTTGCGTGAGGGCATGGGATATTGGGCCCTGGGTCTGTTGGCACACACGGTTGCCTACCTGCTCTTCGCGATGCGTGGGCAGGTGAGCGACTGGCTTTCGATCGTGTTGGGCAATGTGTTGTTGTCCAGTGTCTTTGCCTTGTTTGCCGAGGGCGTATTCCAGTTTCAGAAACGGTGGCCACCACGCGGGCTGCTTTGGTCACCCGTGCTGCTGGTGGCGGTGTTGTTCGCGTCCTTGCTGCCCTGGTACGTGGCGCGCGTGGTGACAGGTGTCCTCATTTTTGTCTTCCAGAGTCTGACGGTGGTTGTGGCCGTTCTGCAAAAACGCAAGGAAAACCCTGGCATCGGCCAGTATTTTCTGGTGACCGGATTCTTGGTGTTGATTGCCATGTTGCTGCTGCAAGGCCTTGGCGTGATGCTGTACCGGGATGAAATCAAGTCGGTGTCGAGTTCGCATTGGGTGACAAGTCTTGTTTTCCTGGTCTCAGCCTTGTGTACGGTGGTGGTCAGTCTGGGCTTGATGCTGATGGCCAAGGAGCGTGCTGACGAGCGAAACCGGAACCTGGCGATGCGAGACGAACTCACCGGGCTGGTCAATCGGCGTGCCTTGCTGGAGTCGCTGGAGCAACAACTGGCGGCCAGGCGGCACGGTCAGGCGCTGGCGCTGCTGATGATCGATGTGGACTATTTCAAACACGTTAATGACACGCATGGGCATCTCTCGGGAGACAGGGTGCTCAAAGCCATGACCCGCGCTATCGTCACACGAACCCGGGCGCAAGACCTGCCCGGGCGTTTGGGCGGCGAGGAGTTTCTGGTGATCCTGCCCAATACCGGCTTGCAGGGCGCGGCGCAGCTTGCCGAGGTCTTGCGAAAGGACATTGAGACCAGCGAATTTCAGTCGATTGCAGGCAAGCCCATCACCATCACCATCAGTCTCGGCCTGTGTGAGCGAGGGCAACTCAAGGAGGCGTCATGTGATGACCTGATCAGCGCGGCCGACCAGGCGCTGTACCTGGCCAAAAAGAAGGGCCGCAACCGGGTCGAAGTGTTTGCGCCCTGAGGTGGCGTAACCGGCGCGCGTCTACAGGCCCAACGCCTGCCAGAGCACATCGACCTTGGCGGTGACCTCCGGGCTCATGGTCAGGGGCCGGCCCCATTCGCGGCTGGTCTCACCGGGCCACTTGCTGGTGGCATCGATGCCCATCTTGCTGCCCAAGCCACTCACGGGTGAGGCAAAGTCGAGGTAGTCGATCGGCGTGTTGTCGGCGTGTTGTCGGCCAGCAGCGTGTCGCGGGTGGGATCGACCCGGGTCGTGATGGCCCAGATCACGTCTTTCCAGTCACGCGGGTTGATGTCGTCGTCCACCACCACGATGAACTTGGTGTACATGAACTGGCGCAAAAAGCTCCAGATGCCAAACATCACGCGCCTGGCATGGCCGGGGTAAGCTTTTTTGATGCTGACCACCGCCATGCGGTAACTGCAACCCTCGGGCGGCAAATAAAAATCGGTGATCTCGGGGTACTGGCGTTGCAGTAGCGGCACAAACAACTCGTTGAGCGCCAGCGCCAGCATGGCGGGCTCATCCGGCGGCTTGCCGGTGTAGGTCGAGTGATAGATGGGGTCGGGGCGCAGCGTGATGCGGTCGATGGTGAGGACCGGGAATTCGGCCTGCTCGTTGTAGTAACCGGTGTGGTCGCCAAACGGGCCCTCCAACGCATGCTCAAAGCCGCTTTTGTGGGCGGCATCGGGGTAAATGTGGCCTTCCAGAACGATCTCGGCAAAAGCCGGCACGCGGAGTTCACTACCGAGCGCTTTGACCAGTTCGGTGCGGCTGCCGCGCAGCAGTCCGGCAAACTGGTATTCACTCAAAGAGTCGGGCACCGGCGTCACCGCACCCAGAATGGTGGCCGGGTCGGCGCCCAAGGCGACACACACCGGGTAGGGTTGACCTGGGTTTTGCTGGCTGTGGTCACGAAAATCGAGCGCGCCACCGCGGTGCGGCAACCAGCGCATGATGACCTTGTTACGGGCCAGCACTTGCTGACGGTAGATGCCGAGGTTTTGCCGCGCCTTGTGCGGCCCTTGGGTGATGACCAGGCCCCAGGTGATGAGTGGTGCCACGTCACCGGGCCAGCAGTGCTGGATCGGCAGGCGCGCCAGATCGACGTCGGCGCCTTCCCACACGATCTCCTGGCAGGGCGCGCTGCGCAACTCCTTGGGTGCCATGGCCCACAGGGTCTTGACCAGGCTGCCCATGCCCATGAGTTCCTTGAAACCCTTGGGCGCCTCGGGCTCCTTGAGCGTGGCCAGCACATGGCCAAACTGGCGCAGCTCGCTCACATCATTGACACCCATGCCCAGAGCGACGCGGCGTGTGGTGCCAAACAGGTTGCCCAGCACGGGGATGTGATGGCCGGTGGGTCGCTCGAACAGCAGCGCCGGG
>JBEGLK010000009.1:0-16314 GCA_041183605.1 Pseudomonadota bacterium | reverse complement strand
CAAGGCCGGGTTTTGTGAACACATTGCGTCGAGCTTTGTCATCCTGATGCGGGCCTTGAACGTGCCTGCGCGCGTCGTCACTGGTTACCAGGGGGGCGAAAGGAATTCAGTCGACGACTTCTGGACCGTGCGCCAAAGCGACGCCCACGCCTGGGCCGAGGTCTGGCTGGAAGGCCAGGGCTGGCAGCGCGTTGACCCGACCTCGGCCGTGGCCCCCGGTCGCACCGGCACGCTGCAACGATTGACGTCGCCACGCGGCGCGATCGCCAATGCCATTCTTGGAACCGTTAATCCGGCGCTGGCGCTCAACCTGCGTGCGGCCTGGGAAGCGGTCAACAACCGCTGGAACCAATGGGTGCTGAACTACACCCAGACCCGACAGCTGGACCTGCTGAAAAACATCGGTTTCGAGGAACCCGACTGGCAAGACCTCATTTATGTGTTGTGCGCCATCGTGGTCGTGACCAGCCTGGGCGGTGCGGCTTGGAGCGCCTGGGAGCGGCACCAGCAGGACCCCTGGCTGCGCTTGTTGCAGCAAGCGGCGCGCAAAATGCAAGCGGCTGGCCTGCAGGTCGCGCCAAACAGCACACCGCGTCAAATGGCGCGGCAACTGCTGGCCCAAGCCCAGGCGTCCTCGAGCAAAGTCAAACCAGACACACAAACGTGGCAGAGCTGGCTGCTCAAGCTGGAAAGCCTGCGTTATGCCCCGCCCGGGAACCATCAGGCTGGTGATTTCAGGCGTCAACTCGCTACACTGCACAACGAACTCAAACACCTGCACTGGCCCAAGTGAATCCATCCACACACTCCAAACCATGGCGACGGCTCAAGCCCCTGGCGCTTCTGCTGCTGGTGGCCGCTGTGGCGCTGCCGGTCAGTGCCACAGCCGCAAAACATCGCAAAAAAAAACCGGCCAAAGTGGCAGTGCATCAAAACGCCGAGCCCGGTCCGAGTTACGGCCAGCGCGTCGATGCGTTACAAGCTGCGGATGACATCGCCCAGCGCCAGCATCTTGACCGCGACTGGGTGCGCCAGACGCTCGGCCAGGCCCGTTATGTGGCCGCCATTGCAAAGGCCGTGACGCCGCCACCCGTCGGTGTTGCGAAAAACTGGCAGGTCTACCGCAGCCGTTTCATTGAGCCCAAGCGCATCCAGGCCGGCATGGCCTTCTGGCTGGGGCACCGTGACACCTTGCAACGGGCCGAGCGCGAAACCGGTGTACCCGCTGAAATCATTGTCGGCATCCTCGGTGTCGAAACCATTTACGGCCAGCAAACCGGCAACTTCCGGGTGATCGACGCCCTGGCCACCCTGGCTTTTGACTTTCCAGCGAGCCACCCGCGCGCGGCTGAACGAAGCGCTTATTTCAGGAGTGAACTGGAACAGTATTTGAGTTTGACGCAGCGCAGCGGGCGCGATCCGCTGACCCTAAAAGGCAGTTATGCGGGCGCCATGGGCCTGCCCCAGTTCATGCCTTCCAGCTGGGCCAAATACGCGGTCGACTTCGATGGTGACGGTGTCGTGGATTTGTTGAACAGCCCAGCCGACGCGATTGGCTCGGTCGCCAACTACTTCAAGGTATTTGGCTGGCAACCTGGCCTGGTAACCCATTTCCCGGTGAATTTTGATACCACCACGCTCGACATGCCGGCGCTGATGGCCCCGGACATCCTGCCCACCTTCAGCGTGGCCAGTTTTCAGGCGAAAGGTGCAGTCCTCAATGGTGAAGCCCTCAAGCACAACGGCAAGTTGGCATTGATCGAGTTGCAGAACGGGGATGCTGCCCCCAGCTATGTGGCAGGCACTGACAACTTTTACACCATCACGCGTTACAACTGGAGCAGTTATTACGCCATGGCGGTGATCGAACTGGGGCAGGCCGTGGCGCAGGCCATGCCAGGCAAGTAATCCCGGCAAAGCCTTCTTTAGCGACGGCAAATTCCTCAAGCTTGCCATTCGCCTCTGGCGAGCCAAGCGGAAATCCATTCTGGTACTTCCGCCGCCGGCATGGGCCTGGCAATGCCATAACCTTGAACCAGGGTGCAACCGATGGATCGCAACAGTTCACCATGCGCCTGTGTCTCGACGCCTTCGGCAATCACCTTCCGACCAAAGGCACTGGCCAGCCCGACCACACCCTTGACGATGGCCAGGTCGCCCGGGTCGTAAAGCATGTCACGGACAAAGTTCTGGTCAATCTTCAAGGTGTCGACCGAAAAGTGCTTAAGGTAGGCCAGCGAGGAGTAACCCGTTCCGAAATCGTCCAGTGCAAATCCGACGCCAATGTCGCTGCACTCCTTGATCACCTGGCTGACCCTGACCCAATCCTTCAGCGCCGCGGTCTCCAATAATTCGAGCTGCAGTGTCCCTGCGGGAAGCTGTGGCCTGTCGGCAAGCGCACGACCCAGTCGGGCCACAAAATCGTCCTGCTGCAGTTGCAAACCGCCGATGTTGACACTGACTGGCAATACGAGCCCCTGCGCACGCCAGGCTTGCACCTGATCAAGGGCGGTCTCAATAACCCACTCGCCAACCTCGATGCTGAAAGAGTTGTCCTCGAACAAAGGCAGGAAGGCCGCCGGTGTCAACAGCCCGCGCTCGGGATGTTGCCATCGAATCAGCGCCTCGACCCCGATCACCTGAGCGCTTGTGAGATCGACCTTGGGCTGATAAAACAGCAAGAATTCCTTGTTGGCCAATGCGCGTCGAAAACGTTCGATGCTCTCGTGCATCGTCTTGATGGCCGCATCCTGCGCCACATCGAACAGCTGATAGCGATTTTTTCCTGCTTGCTTGGCCTGGTACATGGCCTGGTCCGCGTGGCGCATCAGCAACTCGGCCTCCACCGCATCCTTGGGGTAATGCGTGACCCCAATGCTCGCCGTGACCCGAATGGGGTGCTCGCCCACCGTTACCGGCCCACTCGCAGCCAGCAACAAGCGATCGATGACCGGCCGGCACTCTTGTTCGTCAGCACAATCAGACAACACGACAACAAACTCGTCACCACCAATACGTGCCAAGGTGTCGCCATCGCGCAGCAAGGTCTTGAGGCGCTCGGCCATAGCCACCAAAAACAGGTCACCAATATCATGCCCAAAACGCTCGTTCACCTGATTGAAGTCGTCGAGGTCAAGATAGGCCACAGCAAGCAAGTTACTGCGCCGCCGCGCTTGTTGAATCGACTGCTTTATACGCGCCGACAACAATACCCTGTTGGGTAGCCCGGTCAAAGCGTCAAAATACGCCAAGTGATCCAGCTCGCTGCGCTGCTCCTCGACCTGCGTGATATCGCGCGCCAAAACAACAAAGTCAGACTGTTCCGGGTCAACGTGCACCTTGCGTGCAATGGAGAGCTCAAACCAGCGCAGCCCCTGATCCAGCTTGAGGGCATAACGTCGCCCCCTGGACACACCCGTCGCCCGGGCCTCACGGAGCGCCGCCATGCAGACACTCGCTGCATCCGCCGGCAGAACATCAGCGACATGTTTTCCGATCACCGACTCGGGCGATGCCACTAGCAGGTCATGCAGATGCGCATGCACGCTCAGGTAACGTCCGTCCCGGTCGACCTCGAACACCAGGTCCGGAATGGCCTCCAGCGTGCTGAGCAGCCCGGCGCTGATGTCTTCACTTCGTTGCTTGGCATCCCGCAAGTCCATCAATGTTTTAGCAGCCTGTAGCTGAAATCCGACCCGGTGCGGAATCAAGGCCCAATGAATCGGCTTGACGATGAAACCGGTGGCGCCGGCCCTGTACGCATTTTCGATTGAATCAACATCATCCAGGCCGGTCACCATCACAATCGGTAACTGTGGTCCGACTTTTGCGCGCAAGGCGGCGCAAACGTCGATGCCATTCATGCCGGGCATGTCCACATCGAGCATGGCGAGGTCAAAAGCCTCCTTGTCAAACTGCGCCAGAGCGGTCAGACCATCACCCACGACACAAATTTGATACCCCACCTTTTCCAGCGTCGCTCGCATCAACACTCTCACCGTCGGGTCATCGTCGGCCAACAGGATTCTGATTTGCTTCGACACCGCGCTCACTCCTTCAAGTAGTCTCCGATGCTGGCCATGGTCTGCCGATGCGCGTCGCGCAGCGACACCAGCAGGTCGGCCACTTGCCGGACATTGCCTGCACGACCGTCAGCCTCAATCTGCCGATACAGGTCGGCAAGCCAATCGGCACCGATATTGGCCGAGGCTGACTTGAGCGTGTGCGCCAGTGAAGCGATGCGTTTGGCATCACCACGGGACACTGCACCTTCAATCTCCGACAAAGTCTTTTCGGCAAGCCCGCCAAAAGAGGTCAACAACTCCCTGACCAGGCCTGCACCACCCTGCGGATCCATGCGGCGCACAAACTCGATCTGCTCATGCCTGATCACTGCCCCAAGCGGCGTGACTGTGACTTCAGGCTGCGCAATTGCGGTCATGGTCGGCACCGTTGCCTTGGTCGGCAACCAGCGCGCCAATTTTTCCCTCAACTGTTCCAGTGAGAATGGTTTGGCAAGAAAATCGTCCATCCCCGCCTCCAGACATTTTTGCTCGTCTTCGGGCATCGCATTCGCCGTCAACGCCACAATGGGCAGGCGCTTGGTCCGCCCTTCGGTGCGACGGCGCAAGGCCATGGTGGCCTGGTACCCATCCATCTCCGGCATCTGGCAATCCATCAGCACCAGGTCCACATCCTGGCGGTCAAACTGCTCAAGCGCTTCCAGTCCGTTAACCGCCAACACGGGCTCGATGCCGAATGAGGCCAACATCATCGCGGCCAGGCGCTGGTTGATATGGTTATCCTCGACCAAAAGCACCCTGCCTTCGAACGCCGTGTCCGACTCGGCGGACTCGGCAATCTGAGTGGTTCCCCGCGCCGGACTCAGTTGCAGGGCAGTCAGAACGGCATGCAACATGTCTGTGCGCCGGATCGGCCTGACTACACCAGTCAGGGCAATGCCATTTAACGATGCTGGCAGATTGACACCGAAGGCGCCGACCACCAACACCGCAACGCCAGGCAAGTGCCGCAACATACCCGTCAGGCCAGCCCATGGCTCAGCAGACCCGGAAGCAGGCTTCACCTCAAGCACGACAAGATCAAACGGTTCTCCGCGATCCAATGCGGATCGCACCAATTGCAGCACGTCGGATACTTGACAGGTCGACGTGACCTGCAAGCCCCAGCCGTTATAGAGCCGTTGTAGCGACTTCGACGTTTTCATACCCGCCAACGCCAGCAACACCCGCTTCCCCGCCAATTCACGCGTCGACGTAGGCTCAACCAATGGCTGATGGGAGCGCGCCAAGTGCAGATCAACCAGAAATCTGGACCCTTGCCCGAGCTCACTCTCGACCCGGATGTCGCCTCCCATGAGTTTTAACAGGCGCTTGCAAATGGCGAGACCCAGCCCGCTCCCCCCGAACTCCCGCGTGGTGCTGCTGTCGACTTGCGAAAACTGGTCGAAGATTCGACCATACGCCTCGGCACTGATGCCAATACCGCTGTCCTCGACGCACAGATGAACCGGCACCAGCTCGCCGATCGCATCGCCCCGGCCCACCCGCACCACCACGCTGCCTCGTTTGGTGAATTTGATGGCGTTGGAAAGCAGGTTGGTGATGACCTGGCGCAAGCGAAACAAATCACCGCGCAACACCAGAGGCTTGTCATCCGGAAAAAACTCAGCCACCAGCTCAAGTTGCTTTTCCTCGGCTTCAGGAGCAAATGTGACCAAGCAATCCTCGATCAGGTCGAACAGATCGAAGTCCACCGTCTCCAGCTTCATCTGATCAGCCTCGATCTTGGAAAAATCGAGCACATCGTTAATGACGTGCATGAGCTGGCGGCCCGACGCCTGGATATCAGCGACCCATGCACGCTGTTGGCCGCTAAGCAGGCTGCCCAACAGCAACTCGTTCATACCCAGCACACCGTTCAGCGGTGTCCTGATTTCGTGACTCATGGTGGCGAGAAACTCACTTTTTGCCCGGCTGGCAGCTTCCGCAACCTCCTTCGCTGTGGACAACTCTGCGGTTCGACTCGCCACCAGTTGCTCCAATTCTTCGCGATGAGTGGCCAGCTTGGCGTCGCGCTGCTCGAGTTGCTCGAGCATCATGTTGAAACTTATCGCCAGAGCGTTCACTTCGGCGATCTGGCCAATCCCGGCGCGCTGTTTGTAATCGACCGTATGGGCAATCTTGCGCGTCACATCTTCAAGCTCGACCAGCGGTCCAATCACGGCAACGTTGAGTCTTCTGGTCAACCACCTGCTGATCCCGAAGGCTGCAATCGCGGCAAGGAGGGCACTGCCCAACAACCACAAAGTTTGCCAGTACAAGGACCTGAGGCTGATCTTCAGGTGAACACGGCCCAGAATTCGCTGGTTGAACACGACTGGTTCAATCACTTCGATCTGCCTCAGAAAGCTTGGGAGCACCGGCAACAACCACGTCATCGACACCCTTCCGCTGTCGGCGACCTTGGGTACATAGCTCGAAAATACAAGCTCTGGCTGCAGGTAGATCGTCGCGCCATCGATCGTCGGCTGACGCCCCAGGGACTGCAGCAGTTCATCGGCCGAGGTGCGGTCATTAAAGGCCATCGGTGCACTCATACCCTCGGCCAGCACCCTGGCCTGCAAGCGGCCGTTGTCGATCAAGGACAACAAACCTATCAGGACACTGCTGACAATGGTGATCAAAACCACGGTCGCGATGACGGCATGAAGGGTGATCCGGCCAATCCGCCTCAGTTCGGCGTCCAGACTGAGCACTGCCTTCGTGGGGAGAGCTGGCCTCATGGATAGACCTCGGTCGCCAGCCGCAGCAATTTCGAACTGAGCGTCAGTCCCGCTCGCCGAGCCGCGCCTTGGTTGGCCTCGAAGCTGACTCGCCCTTCTGACAGGCGCAGGCCGAGCATCACGCCCAGCCGCACTGCATCCGGGCTTTCAGCAACCGTCAGCGTCGGCTGCCCCTGCAGCGCCATGATCTGGTTGGAAATGTGGACGGCCTCACTCACCGGAAAAAAAACGATCTGGCAGGCCTTGAGAGATTCACCGACTGACTTGCGCTGCACAACCAGTGCGCGTTGTCCCACCATCTTGCCCTTGAGAGCATCCAGCTCGACACCAAATGGATCACGACCGTAAACACACAAATTCAGCGCACCACCAACCTCGACCGGCCAGCTCGTCAAGGCCGCAAAGTTATAAAGGAAACCGGCCTTGATCTGATACTCGGACAATTCCTGGCCCCTCGCCGGGGTGTTGCCGACAAGAAAAAACAGCGTCATGGCGAGGCCACGCACCCAGCGCTGAACCAGCACCCGGTCAAACACGACAGCTAACAAAACAAACGATCTCATCAGGACACTTGCCCTAAAACCGATAACTTGCCTGCAACCGCAGGCTGCGCCCATCCAGCTCCAGCGCCTTCTGCCAATTGGTGTCGGCAGCCGGCTGGGCATAACGCTTGTCAAACAGGTTGCTGATGCCCAAGCCAAGTTCCCAGCCCTTCGCCAGGGTATCCCAGCGCAAGTAGAGATTAGAAACACCGTAGCCGCCAAGCCGGGTTCCGTCCAGCGCCATCCGCGGGCTCTCGGCATGCAATTCATACGCCAGGTTCAACCCCTGCGACAGCAGGGGCGTGGAATACAGCAGTTTGAACAATCGCGCCGGCGAATTGGGCACCGCCGAACTATCGGCGTAACCGGACTGCTGAAGCGACAAACTCCCACGCAGGCGGCTGCCACCACGCCAGGTCCGGTCAAGCGACAACTCCAGCCCCCTTGTTCTGACATTCTGGACCGACCGGTACTGTGTCAAGCCACTGACTGAGTCAACGCCCAGTCCAATCAAATCGTCCATCCGCCAGTGATAAAGCGATGCGCGCACCGCAGTCTGTGCGTCAAGCCGATGATCGACCAGCAACTCGAGTGTGTCGACATCCTCACCACGCAAAGACGGATTGGCCACCTGGGCGGTACCATCGGAAAAGTCGCGCTCAAACGCATTCGGATTGCGGTACGCACGACCTGCGAGCGCCTTGAATGTGGTGCCTGGGGAAGCCTGCCAGATCAGCCCGGCTCGCGGGTTGGTGCTACTGCCGCCTTCGCTGCTGGCATCTGTCCGCAGGCCCAGGATCGCTGTCAGTTCGTCGGCCACGCGCCATTCATCCTGCACATATGCACCGATCCGGTAGCCGCTGTTGTCGATCCGCACGTTGTTGGCCGGATTGGCGATATCGATCATTTGCTGATTGACGCGAAGGTTGTCCTGCATTTCCAGGCCCAGCAGGACCCGGTGTTGTGGTGTGGCACTTGACAACATGCGCAGCTCAGCGCCGCGCCAGTCACCTTGCGCCGGCATATCGACCGATGTGCCGTAGCTGGCGCGACTGGTATAACGGTAGCTGCCCGCGAACAGGCGGCCTGTAAGTTGCAGCGTGCCACCACGAAAACTGTCCTGGTATTGCAGGTTGGCCAGCGTGTACTGGTCACCGCTGTATTGCCCCGCAACCAGCGGGTCCGAAAAATAGCTGCCAGTCGGGTCGTCCTTGATGCGTTTGCCATGTGTCAAGTCCATGGACCAGGGGCCTTGGCCCAATTGGGCAAACAAGCGATGCGCACGCGCGCCGTCCAGGGCAGACGCAACACCCTGGATGCCGGAGGCGCCAAAGTCCAGCGAAATATCTTCGCCACGGGAATTCAGACCGGTCGCCGACAGCACCATATCCATGCCATTGTCGAGTTTTCGACCATAAATGACACCACCCTCGACCGTCTTTTGGGGTGTTTGCAAGCCGGCGAACACCTCGCCACCCTGGATGTCGCTACCTTTTCGGGTGACGACGTTGACAACGCCGAACATCGCGTTTTGACCATAAATTGCGCCACCCGGTCCGGCGATGAATTCGATGCGATCGACCAAGTTCAGGTCCAGGGGGAAATCCAGCCCGACTGGCCCCTGGTCATAAACCGGGTCATTGACGCGATTGCCGTTGATCATGACCAACACGCGTGTGTTGTAGTCGCCTGGCAAACCGAAGCCGCGTGCCCCAAGATACAGGTATTGGCGATCGTAGGTGGTGTGAATACCCGGCAAGCTGGCCAAGGCCTGCCCCAGCGTTCGCCAACCGAAAGCCCTGATCTCATTGCGCGTGATCACACTCGTGGCGGCGGCAATTTTCGCCTGCGGCTGTTCGTACTTGGAACCGCCAACGACGGTCAGTTTCATCAACTCTTCCAGACTGAAAAGCGTCGGATCCGTGCCTGCGTGAACCTGACCGGAAACCACCAGAGCCCCGAAGACAACAGGTTTGATGATGTGACTCAAGCGTCGCCGGAAACGCCCTGCTAGAAATACTGATTCCATGACCAAACTGCCTAGTTGTATTTTTTCAATTATCAAAAAAACACTCCCTGAAGAACTATGCATTTTTGTATTTTTGTATGCATTTTTGGATAATAAAACGCCATATCGAAACGAACGAACCAGCGAATGAACATAATTTGCAGGTCGGCCCGATCAGAAAAAAAATAAGTCGTTGTGAACCCCAAGCCCAAATGAAGCCATCCATCATGCACAGTCGACCACTATTTCGCCTCTTTGAAGCCGCGTTGCCATCATTTCCGTGAGCCTCGCCGTGACAACACCACTCCACACTGACCGCAATAAGCGCAAAGCCAGTAACCCGATCGGCTTGCCGACAGGTGAGACCCTCGGACATCGCATGCGCACGCCGCTGCACACGATCCTGGGCTACGCCAGCTTGCTTAAAGCCGGTGCCAATGACGAAGACAAAGAGCGACTCGACATCATTGAAGAAAGCGCGCGCCAGTTGTTGACTCTACTCAATGAGTTGCAGCAATCCGCGAGCCTGGACACACATGAACCGCACACAAGCGCAGATCCCTTTATGAGGCGTGACTGGGAGGCCATCTCTGCATTACTGGCACAACTTCCCGAGCCGGAAACCGCAATATTCCGCGAACTGCTCGGGCTTGGTCGTCTGCTTCAAATCGAATGCTGGGCAAGCAGCCTGATCGATCGGTATCCCCTGCATGAGGCATCAGCTCGCCAAATCATGGCTTTGGCCCGATCTGCCAACCTGCCTGCGCTGGCGAACCTGTTCAAACCGGCATCGGCACCAGAAAATCGCGGCTGATGTGCGCGCCCAGATCGTTGACCCGGTCCAGAAACTGGGTCAGGTAGGCATGCAGGCCGGTCGCCAGAATCTCGTCAATGCGGCCATATTGCAACTCGGCGCGCAACTTGCCGGCACGGCGTCGGGTTTCGGTCGACTGATCATTGGCCACCAGGCTCAGATTGGCCACCACTTCATTGAGGCTGGCGTGCAGCGAGCGCGGCATGTCGGGGCGCAGGATCAACAGCTCGGCCACCCGCTCGGGACGGATCACGTCCCGGTAAACCTTGCGATAGACCTCAAAACCGCTCACGCTGCGCAAAATCGCACTCCAGTGATAAAAGTCGTACTCCTGGTCCTTGCCATTGGCGGTGCCATAAAAGTCGCTCTCAACCGCGTGAAATTTCACGTCAACCAGGCGCGCCGTGTTGTCGGCCCGCTCCAGGAAAGTGCCCAAGCGCATGAAGTGCAGCGCCTCGTCCATCAACATGGTGCCAACGGTGACGCCACGCGACAGGTGCGAGCGGAACTTGACCCATTCAAAAAACTGCGAAGGGTCGGCCTCGAAGTCACCCTGCTTGATCATGCGTTTCACTTCGAGCCAGGTCTGGTTCTGGGTTTCCCACACCTCGGTGGTGAGTGTGCCGCGCACGGCACGGGCGTTTTCACGGGCGGCACTCAGGCATGACAGGATGGATGACGGGTTGCTCTCGTCCTTGACCATGAAGTCCATGACCTCGCGGGCGACAACAGCGCCATGTTTTTGCTTGTAGGCCGGCAGCAATTCGCTGATCGACAGCAAACCCTGCCAACCGGCCTGCGCCGATGCAGCAGACTGCGGCAACAGGGAGGTCTGGTAGTTCACATCGAGCAGGCGCGCGGTGTTTTCGGCACGCTCGGTGTAGCGGTTCATCCAGAAAAGATGGTCGGCGGTTCGTGAAAGCATATTGAATCTCCCGGACTATTTTGTTTTGGCTTCGGTTTGAGTCTGCGACTGCGCGGCTGGCGAGGCGTCGTCCTCAAGAATCCAGGTGTCCTTGGTGCCGCCGCCCTGTGACGAATTGACCACCAGCGATCCCTCCTTCAGCGCCACGCGCGTCAGGCCACCCGGCACCATTTGCACGGTCTTGCCAGACAACACATAAGGCCGCAGGTCAATGTGGCGCGGCGCAATGCCGCTTTCCACAAAGGTCGGGCAACTCGACAGGCTCAATGTGGGCTGTGCAATGTAGCCACTCGGGTTGGCCAGCACCGCTTTCTTGAAATCTTCGACCTCGGCCTTGGTGGACGCGGGACCGACCAGCATGCCGTAACCGCCAGCCCCGTGGACTTCCTTGACCACCAGGTCTTTCATGTTGGCGAGCACGTAAGCCAGATCGTCCTTGTTGCGGCACATGTAGGTCGGCACGTTATTCAGGATCGGCTTCTCACCGAGGTAGAACTCGATCATCTTGGGCACGTAAGGGTAGATCGACTTGTCGTCTGCCACGCCGGTGCCGACGCCATTGCAGATGTTGATGTGGCCCGCCTTGTAGACGTCCAGCAGTCCGGCACAGCCCAGGGTGGAATTGGGCCGGAATACATTGGGGTCAAGAAAGTCGTCATCCACTCGGCGGTAAATCACGTCCACACGCTGCGGTCCACGGGTGGTGCGCATGTAGCAAAAACCATCCTTGACAAACAGGTCCTGGCCCTCGACCAGCTCCACGCCCATTTGCTGTGCCAGAAAGGCGTGCTCGAAGTAGGCGCTGTTGTACATGCCGGGCGTGAGCACCACCACCGTGGGCTCGGCGGTGGTGGCCGGACTGCTCTGGCGCAGGGTGTCGAGCAGCAAGTCGGGGTAATGGGCGATGGGTGCCACGCGGTGGGCAGAAAACAGGTCCGGGAAAAGCCGCATCATCATCTTGCGGTCTTCCAACATGTAACTCACACCACTGGGCACACGCAGATTGTCTTCAAGCACGTAATACTCGCCGTTGCCCTTGGCATCCGGTGCGCGCACGATGTCGATCCCCGAGATTTGTGAATAAACACTGTTGGGCAGGTCAACACCCATCATTTGCGGGCGGAACTGGGCGTTTTGCTCAATCTGATCGCGCGGTATCAGTCCCGCCTTGAGGATTTCCTGGTCGTGGTAAATGTCATGCAGGAAGCGGTTCAGCGCCGTGACACGCTGCTCCAGACCACGCTCCATGCTGCGCCATTCCTGGGCCGGAATGATGCGTGGAATCAGGTCAAAGGGAATCAGGCGCTCGGTGCCCGAGCCATCCTCGTCCTTTTCTCCGTAGACCGCAAAGGTGATACCGACGCGACGGAAGATCATTTCTGCTTCTTCTCGCCGCTTGGCCATCATGTTGCCGGGTTGCCGTGCCAGCCACTCGTCGTAAATTTTGTAGTGGTCCCGAATTTTTGCCCCATGAGAGAAAAACTCATAAGGCAACTGGGTGTACATCTCGTCGAATTTCTGCATCATCTATTACTCCTGCAACCTACTTAGCAATCTTTGGGCCAAAGTAGTAAAAACCACGATGTCGCAATGGAAATTTTCACGGCACCCCATGATGCCAATATCGCCTATCGACCTTTCGCGCACATAACATCTCGTCCGGTTCCCATGACAACCAAGTTGCCGCACCACAACGGGGCGTATCAACCAGTTTGCTATGACGTACATCGTAACGCACCAAAACAGAGCCAACCGGGTGGCCAAAGCGATTTCTGTAGCCCGCCTGCACAATCGCAAAACGTGGCTGAACCGCATCCAGGAAGGCATCGCTGCTCGACGTCTTGCTGCCATGGTGCGGCACCAGCAACACATCGGCACGCAAGTTCGCCGAAGGCTGGCCTGACGTGGCAGAGATGGCCCGTGCAACCAACTGCGCTTCCTGGGCCTGTTCGATATCACCTGCCAGCAGCGCGGTTTGTGTCCCATTGGAGATGCGCAGGGTGCAGCTCAGGGCATTGGTCTTGCGCGCGTCGTCGTAGTCGCTGGCCAGCGGATGCAACACTTCAAAGTTAACGCCGTCCCATTGCCAGCGCTGGCCCGCCAGGCAGCGCGTGACCGGGCGCAAGCTTTGCAGCGCGTGCTCGGACTCGATCGAACTCAACAGCTTGGCTTGCGGCTGCATCTTCAAAACTGCCACGGCGCCGCCGGTGTGGTCGCTGTCCCGGTGGCTCAGCACCAGCGTGTCCAATTGCACGCCGAGCGCACGCAGCAAAGGCACCAGCACCCTGTGCCCGGCATCACTTTCACGGCTGTACATGGGGCCGGCGTCATACAGCAGGGCGTGATGCGCGGTACGCAGCAGCACCGCATTGCCCTGCCCCACATCGGCCGCCAACAAGGAAAACTCACCCAGTGGGATCGGTGGCGGCTGCCAGAACAACACCGGCAGCAACAGCGGCAGACCGCCCAAACGCATCGGCCACGGCAGGCGCAGCGCCAGCACCAAGCCGCCCAACACACCGGCAACACCTGCCCACAATGGCGCTTGCGCAAGGCTCAGGCTGGCCCAGGGCAATTGCGCCAAGCCGCGCAGAAGCTGTGCCATCAGCCCGACAGCCCCGGCCGCCAGGTCCCACAGCGGATGTATCAGCACACCCAGCATGGCCAATGGCGTTACCACCAGGGTCACACACGGGATCGCCAGCGCGTTAGCCAGCAGGCCGACCAGGGACACTTGTCCGAACAACAGCAGGCTCAAGGGTGAGAGTGCCAACGTGATCATCCACTGCTCACGCATCGAGGCCAACACCCGCGCCCTGAGGTTCAGACCACCTGACGAGGCAACTCCTGCGTCAGTCGCAAACAGCACCCCCACCGCCACGAAGCTCAGCCAGAAACCCGCCTGCAACAGCGCCCACGGATCCACCGCCACCACCACCGCACAGGCCAGCAGCCAGACCTGGGGCCAGGGCCAGCGCAGGCCCAGCAAACGCAGGGCGCCTACCGTGGCCAGCATCAGCACGGTGCGCTGCGCCGGCACGCCCCAACCGCTGAACAGCGCATAAACGGTGGCCAGAGCCATGCCACCGAGCAGCGCGGCCGTCGGTGCGGGCAGGCGCAGGCAGAGCCAGGCCGAGCGGCGCCACAACCAGCCCAGCGCGAGCGCCGCGGCCCAGGCAAACATGGTGATGTGCAGGCCCGAGATGCTCATCAGGTGGGCTACGCCGGTGGCCCTGAACACATCCCAGTCGGCACGTTCAATGGCAGCCTGGTCGCCCACCACCAGCGCGGCAATGAGTCCACCGGCATCGGAGTCTGCCAAGCGCCCCAGGATCTGGTCGCGCACCTCACCGCGCGCCCATTGCACCGGGTGCTGCCAGGTCTGCGCCAGCAGCACGGGTGCCGGGTCGCGTGGGCCGGCACGCACATAACCGGTGGCCTGCACACCCTGCTCCCATTGCCACAACTCGTAATCAAAACCGTGCGGATTGATGCCGCCGTGTGGCGCTTTTAGGCGCACGGTCATTTGCCAGCGTTCGCCGGCCTGCAGCGGTGCCGGAAGACGCTGCAACTCCCCCAAGGATTCGCCAGCGCCGTCACCACGTGCATAAACACCGGAATACCAGCCCAGCTCCAGGCGTGTCGGCAAGCGCAAGGGCTGACCATCCAGGCTGGCGTTTTCCAAGTCCAGCCGAAAGCGCACCCCGCCTTCAAAGTGCTGGGGCATGGCGGCCACCACGCCCGTGACCGCAATGTCACGGCCCTCAAGCGCGGGGGCCAGTGCCTGGCTGCCAAACACTTGCGCGCGCCAGCCGGTGCTGGCAAACGCCAACACCACAAACGCGGCACCGAGCAAGGCCTGACGCCATGGAGTTGTGTTCACACGCAGGCTCAAACCCAGCAACAGCAAGCCCATCGCAATCCCGAGAAGGTAGTCCCCTGATGACCACAGTGCGGCCTGCTGCAACTGCAGGCCATTGCCCAGCAACAAACCAAGCAGCGCGGGAATCAGGCCGGAAGCGGCCGACAACTGATGCTCTGGCGCGGATAAATGCGGGCTGGCTTCGAGATCAGCTGCCCGCATGCTGGGCAATCAGGTTGGGGTAGCGACAGGCATGCGGCCCGCTTGCCGCGACCAATCGATCGGGTCTTGCTGCAGCACCATGTCGATGTCGAGCCCCATCATGTCAGCCACCACCGAAGGAAAGGTGACCGTGAGGGCATTTTTTTGCAGACCCAGCTGGTTGGCCCGGGCGCGCCATTGGGCCAGATGCAATACTGCCGCCAAAGGTTCACAGGCCTCGTTGTCGAAGGGCGCATCGGCATAGGCCAGCGCATCGCACAGAATCTGGGGCAGTTGCGCCTGTTTGGCCAGCGCCGAACTGACGTCCAGGTAACAAAAACCAAAGGCCTGGCGTTCCACGAGTGCACGGTTAAGCTCGAGTGCCGCGCAACTGTCATCCAGCTCCGACACTTTGGGCGATGCACCGCGCATGACCATTTCACCCAGTCCATGGATCAAACCGGCCACATAAGCTGCCTGCTGCTTGTATTGCAACAGGCCGGCCAGGGCACGCGCCACACGGGCACAGTCCTGGCTGTAGGCACAAAACTGGGCCAAAGGCAAACCGGCACTCACCTTGAACGAAATTTGGCCCAGCGCCAGGCTGACCATGTCCTGCACCTGATCCAGGTGCAGCAGTGCCAAGGCTTCAGAGACACAGCTGACCTCGCCGCTCAGCGCAAAAGAAGGTTCATTGGCCGCCTGCAACACGCGCAAACTCAAGACCGGATCGGCCTTGATGAACTGATCAATGCGACGCAAATCGGGCTGCGCCTGTTTGAGTTCGGTCGACAGCAAAGCCAGCACCCGCGGGCTGCTGGGCAGCGGCTGGGGATTGGCTAACAGGTCAACCAGATTCATATCGGTTATTGACCCAGGTTTTTGAGTTTGGCAAATGCAGAAGACATGGCTGTAGATTGTGGCGCATGTGCGCCCTGCCCCCTGCTGCTGCCGCGCTGGTGCGCATTGGCGCCCTGGAAACGGTTGTCACCGGCACCGCCGCTGCGTGCCGGGGCCGCACCCAGCTTCATGGTCAGCGCAATGCGTTTGCGCGCCACGTCCACCTCGACCACCTGCACCTTGACGATGTCGCCGGTCTTGACGACCTCGCGGGCATCGGTGACAAACTTGTGGCTGAGCTGGCTCACATGCACCAG
>JBEGLK010000008.1:0-17726 GCA_041183605.1 Pseudomonadota bacterium | reverse complement strand
GCTGAAGCCGTCTTTCAGACCTGCTGCAGCCAGCAACTTCTTGGCCTCTTCGGGGTTGAAGGCGTCGTCCTTGATGGCCTTGTTGTAAGACCATTGGGTCGGCGGGATCGGGTTGGTGGCCGGCACGCCGGTACCCAGATAGACCGCATCCACAATGGCCTTCTTGTTGATGGCCATGTTGACAGCCTTGCGCACGCGCACGTCGTCGAACGGTTTTTTGGTGGTGTTGTAGGCCAGATAACCGATGTTCAAACCGGGTTGTTCCATCACCACCACATTGGGGTCCTTGCGGATGGCGGGCAGATCGGCCGGGTTGGGGTAGGGCATGACGTGGCACTCGCCCTTTTGCAGCTTGGCCCAGCGCACCGAGGCATCAGGTGTGATCGAAAAAATCAGGTCGTCGATCTTGGCCTTGCCGGCCCAGTACTGGGGGAAGGCCTTGTAACGGATGATGGCGTCTTTCTGGTACTGCACCAGCATGAACGGGCCGGTACCCACAGGCTCCTGATCCAGCTTTTCAGGTGTGCCTGCCTTGATCATGGCGATCGCGTATTCCTTGGACTGGACCCCAGCATATTGCATGGCCAGGTTGGAAAGGAAAGGTGCCTCTGGGGCGTTCAGCACGATCTTGACGGTGTATTCGTCGACCTTGTCGACCGACTTGAGCAACTTGGGCATGCCCATGTCGTTGAAGTACGAGTGGTTGGAGCTGGTGACCTTGAAGTAGGGGTCGTTTTCCTTCCATTGGCGCTCGAACATGAACAGGATGTCGTCGGCGTTCATGTCGCGCGAGGGCTTGAAGTTCTTGTTGGACTGCCATTTCACGCCTTTGCGCAGATGAAAGGTGTATTCGAGACCGTCTTTGGAAACTTCCCATTTTTCAGCCAGGCCAGGTACGACCTTGGTGCCGCCGCGTTCAAACTTGACCAGGTTGTCATAAAGCTGTTCGGTGGCGTCAAAGGAGGTTCCCGTGGTGTTGACGCTGGGGGCAAAATTTTCGGGACTGCCTTCAGAACATTGCCAGGGCCAGCAGGGTCGTGCGCTTGAACGCAAACTTGCGGCTTGATTTAACAGTCATCTTGTGGACTCCTACAGGTTAATGCTGCGCTGCAGCGGGTTGTATAAACAGGTTTTATGTGGTCTGGACAAATTGTTCTGCCAGATGACAGGCCACCTGGCGGCCGGCAAGCTCGCGCAAGGGTGGCCGCTCGCTTTGACATTTTGCTACAACGTGCGGGCAGCGGGTTGAGAAAACGCAGCCACTTGGCGGATTCAAGGGGGAGGGCAGTTCACCTTTGAGCATGATGCGTTTTTTGGCTGCACCCGTGCCGACGATGCCCGGTGTGGAAGCCAGCAGGGCTTGTGTGTAAGGGTGCAGGGGTTGGGCAAAAATGGTTTTCTTTTCGCCTTGTTCAACCACATGGCCGAGGTACATCACCAGCACGTCGTGGGCAATGTGGCGCACCACGCCCAAGTCGTGCGAAATGAAAAGATAGGCCAGCCCGAGTTCCTGTTGCAGGTCGGCCAGAAGGTTGAGTACCTGAGCCTGAATCGACACGTCGAGCGCCGACACCGGTTCGTCGGCCACGATCAGTGCCGGCTTGAGCATCAAGGCGCGCGCGATCGCGATGCGCTGGCGCTGGCCACCCGAAAACATGTGCGGGTAACGGTCATAGTGCTCGGGACGCAATCCCACCAGGGCCAGCATGGCACGGGCTTGCTCGGCCCGTGTTTTGGCGTCCAGATTGGTGTTGATTTCCAGCGGAGATTCAAGAATGGTGCCTATTTTTTTGCGCGGGTTGAGCGAACCGAAGGGGTTTTGAAAGACCAGTTGCACGGTGCGGCGCAAGGCGTGACGCTGCTGTGGGCTGGCCTTGACCACGTCGACGCCACACAGCGACAACTCGCCGGAAGTGGGTGTTTCGATCAATGACACCATGCGCGCCAGCGTGGATTTGCCGCAGCCGGATTCACCCACGACAGCCAGTGTCTTGCCCGCATGCAAGGTGAACGAGACACCGCTGACGGCTTGCAGGTGATCGGACGGGTGAAGAAAACCGCGGCTGATCTTGTAGACCTGTTTCAGGTCGCGGGCGACCACCACGGGCGCGGCCGACGCATTGACTCGGGCTGCCTGGTTCATGACGCCACCTCTTGCAAAGGCGTCAGCGGATAGTGGCAACGCACCCATCCACTAGGTGATTCGCGCAGCGCGGGACGCTCGGCACGGCAGTGGTTGTTGGCGTAGAGACAGCGCGGCGCAAACAGGCAACCACTGGGGCGGTCGTACAAGCCGGGCACCATGCCGGGGATGGTGGCCAGACGACTGGCGCCGTCACTGCGTTCGGGCATGGCCGCCAGCAGCGCTTCGGTGTAGGGGTGTCGTGGCGATTCGAAAATATCGTGTGCGCTGCGTGTTTCCATGATCTGGCCGGCATACATCACGGCCACGCGCTGCGCCATCTCTGACACCACGCCCATATTGTGGGTGATCAGCACCAGCGCCATGTCGCGGTCTTTTTGCAGGGTGCGCAACAGGTCCAGAATTTGCGCCTGAATGGTGACATCGAGTGCGGTGGTGGGTTCGTCGGCGATCAGCAGCTTGGGATTGCACGAAATCGCCATGGCAATCATGACGCGCTGGTTCATGCCGCCCGACATCTGGTGCGGGAACACGTTCAAGCGGCTCTCGGGCGCCGGAATACCGACCTGTTCCAGCAGTTCGATGGAGCGCTTGCGAGCCGCCTTGTTATCCAGCCCGAGGTGCAGCTTGAGTGTCTCGGCAAGCTGGAAACCCACGGTAAAACAGGGGTTCAGGCTGGTGGTCGGATCTTGGAAGATCATGGCCACGTCCTTGCCGGTGAGCTTGGCGCGTGCGCTGCCCGATAGCTCGAGCAGGTCATGTCCGTCAAAGCGCAATTTGTCGGCGGTGACCACACCAGGGAAAGACACCAGGCCCATCAGCGCCATCATGGTGACACTTTTGCCGGAGCCCGACTCACCCACGATGCCGAGCACGTCGCCGGCGTCGACCGACAGCGACACCCCGTCGACCGCATGCATCACCGCGGTCTTGGATGGAAACTTGACGGAGAGGTTTTCTATTTCAAGGAGCGCCATAAAACGTCTTGGTTAGCGTTTGAGCTTGGGGTCGAACGCGTCACGCAGGCCATCACCCAGCAGGTTGAAGGCCAGCACGGTGATCAGGATGGCCAGGCCGGGAAAGGTGACCACCCACCAGGCGCGCAGCACAAACTCGCGCGCATCGGCCAGCATGGTGCCCCATTCCGGCGACGGGGGTTGTGCCCCGAGGCCGAGAAAACCTAGAGCGGCTGCATCCAGAATGGCCGTGGAAATACCCAATGACGCCTGCACGATCAGTGGCGCGGTGCAGTTGGGCAACACTTCGTTGAACATCAGGCGCAGGTGCCCGGCGCCGTTCATGCGCGCCGCAGTCACGTAATCACGGCTCATTTCGGTGATGACAGCCGCCCGCGTGATACGCACGTAGTGCGGTAACACCACCACCGCCACGGCCAGCATGGCGTTCATGAGTCCGGGGCCGAGAATGGCCACGATCACGATCGCCAGCAGCAGGCTGGGCAGGGTCAGGATGATGTCCATCAGGCGCATCACAGCCACTTCAAAGATGCCGCGGAAATAGCCGGCGGTGAGGCCCAGAATGGTGCCGAGCATCACTGACAGCGCCACCACCGCCAGGCCGATGGCCAGGGAGAGGCGGGCGCCATGAATCAGGCGCGACAAAATATCACGTCCAATGGCGTCGGTACCCAGCCAGTGAGCGCTGGAGCCGCCAGTCTGCCAGGCTGGTGGCGTCAGGAAGACGCTGGGGTCGGTTTCGTTGGGGGCGTAGGGCGCAATCCAGGGCGCGAAAGCGGCCATCAGCAACACCCCCAGCACAATGACCAGACCGGCCACCGCGCCTTTGTTGGTGCTGAAGTAATCCCAGAACTCGCGCAGCCGGTTTGGCGGTTCGATCAGGGCAGGAGTTTCAGCAAGCGTGGACATGTCAGGTACCTTCAATGCCGGATGCGCGGGTTGATGATGCCGTAGGTCACATCCACCAGCAGGTTCACGACCATCACCATGCCACCCAGCAGCAGCATGCCGCCTTGCAGCACCGGATAGTCACGCCTGCCAATGGCCTCGATCATCCATTTACCCACGCCGGGCCAGGAAAAAATGGTTTCGGTCAGAATCGCGCCGGTGAACAACACACCAACCTGCAGGCCAATGACGGTGATCACAGGGATCAGGGCGTTGCGCAAGGCATGTAGTGACACCACCCGGAAGTTGGACAATCCCTTGGCGCGGGCCGTGCGGATGTAGTCCTCGCCCAGCACTTCGAGCATGGCCGAACGTGTCATGCGCGCGATCACCGCCAGCGGGTTGGTTCCGAGCACGATGGTGGGAAGGATGAGGTGGGTGGCGGCTGACCAGAAAGCACCCATGTCGTTGGCCAGCCAGCTGTCGATCAGCAGGAAGCCGGTCACGGGTTCAATGAAATATTCCACGGCAATCCGGCCCGACACCGGCGTCAGGTCGAGCTGCACCGAGAACAGCAAGATGAGCAGCAGACCCCACCAGAAAATAGGCATGGAGTATCCGGTCAGCGAGACACCCATGACACCATGGTCCAGAATCGTGTTGCGTCGCACCGCCGCCAGGATACCCGCGGGAATGCCAATAATCAGTGCGAACAGGATGGCGCACAGTGCCAGCTCGACTGTGGCAGGAAAGAGTGCCACGAACTCCTTGAGCACGGGTTCATGGGTGATGATGGATTTGCCCAGGTCACCCTGCAACACGCGGCCAATGTAAATGCCATATTGCACCAGCACCGGACGGTCCAGACCGTAAGCTTTCAGCAGTTCCGCATGGCGCGCCGGGTCAATCCCGCGTTCACCGGCCAGTGTTTCGATGGGGTCCCCTGGCACCATGCGGATCAGGAAAAACGCCACCAACGTCATTCCGATGAAGGTGGGAATGATCAGGCTGAAGCGGGTCAGGAAAAAACGGAGCATCGGTAAACGACTCGTGTTGTTGGACAGAATCATGCCACAAACAAAAAGGCCGACTTGCGTCGGCCTTCTGGCTAGGTTCCTGAAAGAATTATTTCAGGTGCTTGCCGATCAGGCCGGCCATTTCAAACATGGTGACCTGGGCTTTGCCAAACACAGCCTTGAGCTTGGCGTCTGCGTTGATCATGCGCTTGTTGATGGCGTCCTGCAGCTTGTTGGCCTTGATGTAGACCCACATCTGTTTCACCACTTCGGTGCGCGGCAGGGGTTTGCCGCCCACGATGGCTGCCAGTGCGGCGCTGGGTGTCATGGCCTTCATGAAAGCGGCATTGACGGTGCGTTTGGCAGGGGCTTTTTTCACAGCGACCTTCTTGGCAGGCGCAGCTTTTTTGGCTGGCGCGGCTTTCTTTGCCGGTGCAGCAGCTTTCTTGGCCGGAGCGGCCTTGGCAGCTACTTTTTTGGCGGGAGCCGCAGCTTTTGCCGGAGCAGCTTTTTTAGCCGGGGCAGCTTTGGTAACAGGAGCAGCTTTTTTAGCCGGTGCTTTTTTTGCAGTTGCCATGTGAAGGTCCTTTTCGTAGTTGATCAAACACCAGCAAAACGTGTATGGCTGGATGGGCCGAATGCTACTGGAGAAACCTATGTTTTCATAGGGGGAAATCGCTAATTCATGTGGGAAAAACTTATTTATGTTGTGTTTTTTGCCGAATTACAATTTTCCAAGGCGATTAGCCAAGTCAAGAACCAAGTCAGGACGATTTTTATGACCCCCTCTTTTGCCACCTGTGATTTCTGTGATGACCACAAAAATGACGCTCCCGAACTCTTTCGGGTGCTGCCACCCGTGTTCCGGGACTTTGGCGCGCGTCGGACTTTTTGCGGCATTGCGGTCACCGTCAAATGTTTCGAAGACAACACGCTGGTCAAGGCTCTGCTTGACACCGCTGGTTTCATCGACACACCCGAGGGACGTGTTGGCAAGGTGCTGGTGGTCGATGGTGGCGGCTCCTTGCGCCGCGCCTTGCTGGGTGACAAGATTGGTGCTGCCGCTGCCAAAAACGGCTGGGCCGGGGTGGTGATCGACGGTTGTGTGCGCGATGTCAACCAGTTGGCGACGCTGGACGTGGGCATTCGTGCGCTGGCGAGCATGCCTTTGCCCACCGACAGAAAGAACCAGGGCCTGCAAGACCTGGCCGTGCAGATTCAGGGTGTGTGGGTGAATCCTGGCGAGTGGTTGTACGCCGACGCCGACGGCATGGTGATCAGCCCGACTCGTCTGGCTTAGCCTTTGCGGGCAGCGTGGCCAGTAACACGCCGGCCAGACAAAGGGCAAACGCCAACAGTTGCAGGCCGGTGAGGTGTTCATCCAAAAAGAGCACGCCCACCAGCGCCGCTGAAATCGGCAACATGACGGTGAAGACTCCGGCCCGGGATGCGGGAATGGTCTTGAGCCCGGTCATCCATAACCACACGGTCCAGACGCTGGCGGCCAGCGCGTAAAAAACCAGCAGCAGCCAGATGCTTGCAGGTACGCCCTGGAAGTTGAAGCCCCAGGCAGCATACAGGCCAAAGGGCGTCATCAGGGCAAAGCCCCAGAGGTTGATCAGTGCGGTGATGCGTTTGGGCGACAGCATGCCGGTCAGCTTCTTGCCGATCACGGCATAGGCTGCTTCACACAACACGGCCGCAAATACCAGCAGGTTGCCCCACAGGGCGTTGTCCATGACCTGGGCAACCCCGGTCCCCTGTGTTGACGTGACTGACGCCTCGGGTTTTGCCAGGGAAAACAAGCCGATGCCGATCACCGCCAGCGCAATCGCGGCCCACACACGCAGCCCGATACGCTCGCGCAATATCAGCCAGCTCAGCAAGGCGACAACGGTGGGGATGGTGGCCATGATGATGCCTGCCGACACGGCCGTGGTCATGCTGACGCCAAATAACATGCAGATGGTGAACATGAAGTTGCCCAGGAACGACTCCAGAAACAGCAGTCCTTGGGTGCTGCGGCTCATGGGCGCTTCATTGAGTGGCTTGCGCAGCCAGTGCGGCATCGCCAGCGCACCCAGGCCAAATCGCAGCCAGGCCAGCAAGAAGACCGGCAGGGCTATCACCAAGGGTTTGCTGAGTGCCACATAACTGCCGACGAGCGACATACTGGTGGCCAGCAACAGGTAGGCGAGCCAGCGTGGCATCGTACGAGTTGAATCCTGAACGGCTGGTTTCACGTTGAAAACGGAATGATGAAAAAGTTCGTCATGATGCAGCATGCACAGTTGTGCCGCGATTCAATTGCTGTACGAGACCGCTGGCACGATGGGACTGGTGGGCGATGGCTGTCAGCAACAGCCCGGGTTGGCCTTCGATCAAAGTGAAATTTTGCCGCGCGCGGGTGATGCCGGTATAGACCAGTTCGCGCGTGATCACGCGCGAACCACCCTTGGGCAGCACCAGCGCCGTGTGCTCGAACTCTGAACCCTGGCTTTTGTGCACCGTCATGGCGAATGCGGTTTCCACTTGGTAGAGACGGCTCACGCTGACCGAGCGCAGGGTATCACCGTCCAGAAAATATACCCTCAGATGGCCGCTGCTGCGCAGGCCCGGCAGGGTCACACCGACATCGCCATTGAACACGCCCAGTTCGGCATCGTTGCGCGTCACAATCACTGGCCGGCCCACATACCATTCGCCCTTGGCTTTGAGCAGGCCTTTGGTAGCCAGAGCCTGCGTCACCGCCTGGTTCAGGTGCTCGGTGCCCCAGTCACCGTCGCGCACGGCACACAGAATTCGGAAACGGTCAAAGGCAAGCAGGACGCTGGTGGCCCATGCGGCATGTGCCCCGGCGTCGGTCAGGGTAGCAGCGGGCCGCGAATTGACCAATCCGAGGTAGTCGGCGTAACAGGCAGCTGCACCCGGGCGACCGCGAACCGCCAGGTCCAGCACGTTGCGCACCGAACCCTGCGGGCTGGCATGCAATACGGCGCTGTCGTCCAGGCTGATGAGGTCCTTTGCCTCTTGTCCTTGTCCGACATTGACAGCCAAGGCCAGTTGACCGATGCGTCCACCAAAGCGGCGACTTTGGCGCAACATGACGGTTTGCTGGGCTAACGCGGTGGCTTGTTCGTCAGGTGCCAAAAATTCGTCGGGCAGTGTCTGTCCGGCTACGGCTTGGATGTATTGCGCCGTATGCCTGTTGTAGTGGCCAGCTGACGCATGGCGACACAGGTCGCCAAGCACCGCGCCTGCCTCGACCGAGGCGAGCTGGTCCTTGTCGCCGAGCAACACCAGCCTGGCGCCAGGCGGCATGGCTTGCAGCAGCGCTGACATCATTTCCAGGTGAATCATCGAAGCTTCGTCGACGATCAGGATGTCCAGGTCCAGCGGCTGGCTGGCATTGAAGCGGAACTGCCGGGTGTCTGGTCGCGCGCCGAGCAGTGCGTGCAATGTTTTGGCAGCTCCCATGCGCTGGGTGAAACCGGCGAGGTCAAGCGTGTCGCCCAGGCGCTGCTGCAAGTCCTTGAGAGCGCTGTCAATGGACTGGCGCAGCCGGGCGGCGGCCTTGCCGGTGGGTGCCGCCAGCGCCACGCGCAGGCGCTGCGGTTGATCGTCCATGGCCACCAGCAGGGCCAGCAAACGTGCTGCGGTATAGGTTTTGCCCGTGCCGGGTCCACCGGTGATCACGGTCAGGCCAGCGCGCAAGGCCATGGCGCAGGCCAGCTTTTGCCAGTCCAGACCGGCGTCGGTTCCAAACAGGCGTTCCAGCCACTGGCGCGCCCGTGCTTCGTCCACCGGCTGCGCGCTGGCACTGCGCTGCAGGACTTGCCCGGCCACGGTGCTTTCGTGCAAACAGTAGCGGCGCAGGTAGAGCAGGGGTTCTTGTTCGCTGCCGCCCAGCACCAGCGGTTGTCCCTGATCGGGCTCTGGTGTTTGTTGCGCCGCTTGTGTGGTTCTGAACGGGTAGAGTGATCGAACCAGAGGGCTTGCGCGCAGTTCATGGATCCAATCGGTCAGGTCATGGGGCAGGGTTTGCCACAGGTCAAGCACGGCTTGCTGGGCGTCTGGCGGCCAGGCCAGCATCTCGTTGGGACCGGAGAGCAGTTGTCGCAGGGGCAGACAGGTGTGGCCACGTCCCTCCATGTGCGCCAAAAAGGCGGTGCTGACCAGCAATGCCGAGGTGGCGCCAGGGTCCAACTCTTGCATGAAGGCGGCCAGCGCGCTGTCGAGCCGACGCAACCAACCCTTATGGGCCCAGGTGTGCAGGGTGGCCAGTGGTTCGGTCATGTTGACGGAGAGGACGTTCACAACATGGTCTCCTCTGCCATCAA
The DNA here is from genome assembly GCA_041183605.1 of Pseudomonadota bacterium. Taxonomy (GTDB): domain Bacteria; phylum Pseudomonadota; class Gammaproteobacteria; order Burkholderiales; family Burkholderiaceae_C; genus Rhodoferax. The sequence goes on along the minus strand of JBEGLK010000008.1, from coordinate 8,362 downwards.
CATGGCGTCGAGGGCCTCCAGCAGCGGCACCGGTGCGGGCAAGCAGCAGATTCCTTGTTGCGGCCCATGGATGCCGCGCAAAAACAGATAGATGGCGCCACCCAGATGCTGGTCGGGCTGGTATTGGTCGCCCAGGCGCATCTTCAGCAAGCGGTGCAGCGCCAACATGTAAAGGGCGGCCTGCACCTCGTAACGGTGCGACACCATGGCCTGGTTCAGGGTGTCGGCGTCATAAGCTTCATCCTGCTCGCCCAGGTGATTTGACTTGTAGTCAAGCACCCAGAACCTGCCCTGGTGCTCAAACACCAGATCGGCAAAACCCATCAACATGCCGTGTAACTGTTGCTGGGCCAAGCCTGGTCGGGACAGCCCCGGGAGCAGGTGTTGTTGGCACAAGGTGTCAATGGTCTGGGCGGGCATGTGTTGCGCTGGCAACCAGAATTCCATCTCCGGCAAGACATGGTCAAGTTCAAGCAGCGAGGCATCCACGCCGGCCAGGCGGGTTTGCACCACCGCGCTGAGCCAAGCCACCACGGTCTCCGCGTGGGCGCCCCGCCCGGCGCGTTCGCAGCGCCGCATCAGCCGGTTGGTCAATGCCTCGTTGCCGGGCAAGGCAAACCCTTCGGTGGCCAGCCATTCCAGCTGATCATGCAGGAAGTTGCCGGCCTGGGGGCCGCGGGCAAAGTGATGCCAGGGCGCTGGCGCTGCAAACATGAAAGCCTGTTGTGGCTCTGCTGGCAAGAGAGTCGGGGTAGCCACTTCGGGTTCATCGTCGGCGGGCCGGGCGACACGCAAGGGCGACAACTCGCCGGATTCCAGAGGCGGCGGCAGTTGCAGCAAATCACGGGCCAACCCGGAAAAGCTGCCGATGCGCCAATTGCGCTCGAAGTCGGCCTGGTACAACGGCGGATCCCTTAATTCGGTGACTTCAAGTGCGCGGCTCAGCGGTGTGCACATTATTTCGGGCGCGGCAGATTGCAGCATCACGGGCGGACAGCTCGCGGCAAAGTGTTGCAGTGGTGCCAGCCAGTTGCTGGCATCACGCGCTGCGCTGCCACCCAGCAAACAGCCTGCGGCGCTGTTGTGGATCACGCAGTTGTCGTTGTTGCCGACCTTGATCGCCGCAAAGCCGACCCACAAGGCATGGCGGGCGCGCGTCAACGCCACATACAGCAGGCGCAGGTCTTCACGCAGCCGGTCCTGGTCCGCCTGCATCAGTTGCGCGTCGGAATACTGCAGCAGCAATTCCTGCTGACCAACCTCGTTGGTCAGCGTGAGGAAGGCTGTGTTCCTTTTCTCGGTGGCCCTGAAACTGGTGACAAAAGGCAGGCACACGATGGGAAATTCAAGGCCTTTGCTTTTGTGGATGGTGATCACCTTGACCAGATCGGCGTCGCTCTCCAAGCGCACGATCTGCTCGTCGTCGCTGGCCTTGTCCTCATGGACGGCGCTCATCAACCAGCGGATGAGGGCCTGCTCACCATCCACACTGAGGCTCGCGTTTTGCAGCAACTCGGCGAGGTGCAGAAAATTGGTCAACTTGCGCTCGCCGCCGGGCTGGCCCAGCCAGCGTGCCGGCAGGTCCAGTTGGTGCAGTGACTGGCGCAACATGGCGAGCACCCCCTGTGACTGCCACACCTGACGCAACTGGCTCAATTGGACACTGCGTTCGTCGAAAACCTCGTCCTGGTTGGCCAGCAGCGCCAGTTCGTCCAGTGCCAGGCCGAGGGTGGCTGTGGCCAGACCAGCCCGCACCAGCCGCACGTCCTGCGGCTGGGCCACGGCCCGCAACCAGTGCAGCATGTCATGGGCTTCCTGACTCTCGAAAACCGACTCCCGGTCTGACAGATAGACCGAAGCGACGCCGCGCCGAGTCAGGGCACGACGCACGGCAGCGGCTTCCTTGCCGGTGCGCACCAGCACGGCAATATCGGCCGGGCGCAGTGTTTTCAGGCTGGCATCATCCTTGGTCGGGTCTGTGTGGACAAAACCGGCCTGGCCGTCGTTGAGCCACGCGACGATTTGTTCGGCACAACGCGCAGCAAAACGGGATCGGCTGGTGTCGGCGTTGTGCAGCTCAAGTTCTTGGACCAGGGTCAGCGCGGGAACCGGGCCGTCTTTGCTCGTCAAATGTTCCGGTCGACCCTGGGCTTGCACCGCCTCAAAGGGCAGGGGATTGTCATTTGCCTGCCGGTACCTGAAGGCCCCCTCAGCCTGGTATTGCTCGGCCTGCCCGAACCAGTGGTTGACCACCGTCACCAGATCGCGGGTGGAGCGGTAGTTGGTGGCGAGCATGTAATGGCGCCCGCTGGTGGCCCGTCGTGCCGCAAGGTAACTGTTGATGTCGGCGCCGCGGAAACCGTAGATGGATTGTTTGGGGTCGCCAATCAGCAGCAGGGCGCTGCGCGGGTCGTTGGCCGCGGTCCGGTAGATCAGGTCAAAAATCTGGAACTGCAGCGGCGAGGTGTCCTGAAACTCATCGACCATAATCACCGGGTACTGGGCCAGAATGCGTTCCCGCAAATTTTGCCCGCGTTCGCCCTGCAGTGCGGCATGAAGTCGGTTGAGCATGTCTGAAAAACCAAAGCTGCCACTTTGGCGTTTGAGTTGCAGCAGGCGCTGTGCCACCCGTGCGGCGGCATGCAGGCGGACCGGTGGGTTGATGCCGGGCAGTTGTTCAAGCGCCTCTTTGAGTTCGGCAAATTGCGAGAATTCTGGCGGGATGTCGATCAGCGGTGCATCTACTTTGCGCGCCTCCAGCAAGCCTTCCGGCGTGAAGCGCTCCCAACCCGATTTCAAATCGGGTAGCTCGTCGGGTAGTTGGCCGTCTGCCCATTGGGCCAGTGTGGCCAACCACCGGCGGTAATTGGCGGGGCTTAACCTGCGGCCATCCCAGCCATTGTTCTTGTTTGCCGTCTGACCATCGAGCCAGTCCAGCATGTTTTGCGCCCGCGCCGACCAACCAGTTCTGAGTCGGTCCAGTGCGGCCTGGCGCGCCTGCAAAGCCTGCTGCAACACCTCGCCCAGCGTGCCTGCGCCGGCGGACGCTGGCACCGACTGATTTTGCAGGGCACGCATGTCGGCAACCAGCGCGTTCACTTCCGGCCAAACGCCCAGGATGTGAGTAAGCGCCTGCGCATCCAGCGCATAACACTGCTGGCGCCAATAGTCCTGCGCTGCTTCGGTGCGCATGGCCTCTTCATCGGCCACCAGTTCTTCGTCAAACAGGCTGCCGCTGTCAAAGGCGTGTTCCCTGAGCATGCGCTGGCACCAGGCGTCGATGGTGTGAATGGCGGCGTCATCCATGCTCTCGGCCGCCGTGGCGAGCGCCCAGGCAGCTTGGGTGCGTGCCGGACCGGGTTCATAGGCGGACAGCAGGGCGGACAAAAAGTCATCGTTTGGATTGACGGCTTGTTCACCCCTGAATACGCGCGCCGCCTCCAGCAAACGGTCACGAATGCGGTCAGACAACTCGCGTGTGGCAGCGCGGGTGAAGGTCATCACCAGAATTTCGGCGGGGCACAGGGGGCGCGAAAAACCGTGCTGGCCGCCGTGGCCGAGCACCAGGCGCAGGTACAGCGCCGCGATGGTCCAGGTTTTGCCGGTACCGGCGCTGGCCTCGATCAGGCGGCTGCCCCAGAGGTCGAAGTCGGCCGCATCAAGCGCCTTGCTGGCGGCCTGAGTGGGGCCGGTATGGTGGCTCATTCGTTCGCCTCCGCAAGTGGCAAATCAGCGTCATGGAAGCTGGCGTTGACGTGTCGTGCTGCCCATTGCAGCAGTGGCTGATACACAAGTTGCGCCAGGGACTCAAAACGGCCGTCGGCGCACAAGGTTTCGTAGTCCGGAAAGATCCGGGCCATGCAGGGTTCTTCGACCTCGCCGCGTTGTTGAAAATCGCCCTCATAGGTTTGGGAGGCGGGTTTGTCCGGGTTGGCAAGCCAGGCCAGTGCAGTTTTGAGTGGCAGCGGCAAGGGCGTGTTCATGCCTTGTTGCCAGACATCGAGCAACATCTGGAGTGTGGTAGTGGCCTCGTCCTGCGCCATCGGCGAGATTTCCAGAACGCCGTCTCGCGCCACCACCACGCCTTGGGCGCTACAGCCTGCCGCGGCAATGGCCAGGCCGCGAATCCAGGATGTGAGCAATCTGTCTGGCCGGATAACAGGCTTTTTGCCGTTCTTGAGCAGCTTGCCGGGTTCAAGTGAAAGCCAGGCCAGTGGCGGCGTGGCATGGGTCGGATCGCGGCTTTGCCACAGTTGGTCGATCCAGTCTTCCAGCACCACGCCATGATGTGCCAGTTGAATCGACTGACGCTGGGCCGGTTGCGGGAACCTGGCTTGGGTGGCATGCCAGGCACGCAGCAGGGTGCCCAGGGTTTGCTCCAGAGCTTGTTGTTGCAGGTCGCCCAAACTCTGGTGTGGCAACTCGCCGGCCTTGCGCAGCCGCGCCAGGGCGCGCTGCATGGCAGGCCCGGTATCGGTCGGGTTTTCGGTGATGGCAAGGGTCAGCAGTTGGTCAATTAGACCGTACTCGTGTAGCGCATCGACGGCAAAACATTCTTCATCAAAGCTCTCCTGCTCGTCGTCCTCAAATACCACCATCAGGCGTTGTCTGAAAAATGCCTTGACCGGGTGGCGCAGAAATCGGGTCAACTGATTCAGGCTCAGCGGTACTTGGGGATTGGGCACAAACGCGTGCAGAGCGGGCGCCTGATCTTCCTCGTCGGGCCGGGCTAGCGGTGCGGCATGGGCGGCACGCCACTCGCGGGCGTAGGTGAGCAGGTCACTGCCGTTCTCGAAGTAGCGGCGGCTGAATGGCTGCAAAGGATGGGCAGTGGTGCGTTGGTCGACCGCGTGCCGGCTCCAGCCCGCCGCCAGATAGTCGCGCAACTGGGCCACCAACACCGATGGCGCTTGTGCGCTGTTGTCGCGCACGTTGTGGCCACACCAGCTCACGTAGAGCAGACGCCGGGCTGACAACAGGGCTTCAAGCATCAACTGGCGGTCGTCATCACGGCGTGACCGGTCGCCGGGTCGTGCCGTGCCAGGCAGACCCATGAGGTCAAAGTCGCTGCGCATGCCGCGCCGCGGATAGTCGCCGTCGTTCATGCCCAGCAGGCAGACCACCTCGAACGGGATGGCGCGCATGGGCATCAAGGTGCAAAAGGTGACGCCACCGGCCCGAAAACGCTGGTTTAGGCGCGGCTGATCGAGCGTCTGCAACCAGGCGCTGTGCGCCACTTGCAAGGGAATGTCTGCGCTGAAGTCGGCTTGTTCACAGGCCTGTTGCCAACTCAGCAGGGCGTCTTCCAGGGCATTGATGGCCTGGCGATCGGTCTCACGGTCGGCCTTGACCAGGCTCGTCAACAACTGGCGGAAGCGCTCGACCCAGACGGCGGGTGATGCCTCGGTGCTGGCCAGTGTCCACCAGTCCAGCAAAGCCTGCAGCAGATGGGCGAGGCTGCCAGCCAGCTCAGCTTCCAGTCCACCCACCTCGGCATAGGGTTCGATGGCACTCAGACCGGGCCAGGAGGCTTGCGTGGTATCGGCGCCGCTGGCAAAACCCAGCAGCATGCGCTGCAAGCCAAACCAGGCGCTGTTCTGCTCGCCACAAACCCCCAGGCCCAGCTTGACCCGATGGCTTGCATTGAGACCCCAGCGGATGCCCGCGCCCGTCATCCAACGCGTCAATACGGGCAGGGATGCCTGAGCGATGCCAAAGCGTGAAGCAATGGCCTCGACTTCCAGCAAACCGACCAGCTCGCTCATGGTGCAGCGCTGTTGTGGCAGACTGAGTAACCAGTCCATGCTCGCCAGCACCGGGTTGTTTTCCCGGGACCCCAGGTCGGCAATGTCAAACGGAATGAAACGTGCATCCTGGCGCTTGTACCGGCCAAACACGGCCTGGATGGCCGGCGCCATTTGTGCCACGTCTGGCACCATCACGACGATGTCTCGCGGGTTCAGGGGGGCTATGCCAGATGTGTTGGCCAACAGGCGCAACAACTGGTCGTGCAGGATTTCGAGTTCGCGCACCCTGCTGTGCGCACTGTGGAAGATGATGGAGCGGTCGTCGTCCGCCAGCGGCTGACTGTTGTGCTCGCTCAGCGGTGTCAGGTCGCGAATCCGGTTTTGCACCTGGCGCAGCCAGGGTGTGTTCGCCGCTTCGGGGGTGTCGTCAAACAAGTCGATGCGCGATTCGCCAAAGTTGAGCCGGCTTTGCTCGGCATCGTCAAAAACATCGAGCTGGCGAATGAAGTCGCGTCCCTGTCGGCCCCAGCTGGTCAACAGCGGATGGGCATGCTGGTGCATGTCTTCGAGTGGGACCGCCGACAGGTCCTGGTCATTGCGCCTGGGCTGGCGTCGGCGCAGACTGTGCAACAACTCGCGACCGGCCATGATGTCGCCCCAGTAATAACGACAGGGGTTGGGGATGGCCAGTATCACTTGGCTGTGTGCAGACAGCGCGGCCAGCGCTTGCAGCGTGGTCCATGGGATCTGGCTCATGCCAAACACCAGCACGCGCCGGGCCACCGGGCTGCGTGGTGGTGCCCCGCCAGCCAGATGCGCCAAAACGCGTTGATGCAGGCTCGGGCGGATCGTGTGCTGTTGCTCCTCATTCAGGGTTTGTAGCAGTGCCCGCCACAGCTGTGGCTGCCAGCGCTGATCGGCCGGCAAATCGGCAAGAACGCCGCTGGCTAGCCGCAACTGGTCCTGGCGCTGTGCCCAGGCGTCGAGCCAATCGGCGCGGTAATTCTGGTACTGATCAAAAAGGTCGGCCAGTTGGGAGGCCAATTGCAACAGGCGGTCCGGCTCGTCGGCCTTCAGAAAACCGGCTACCGGTACAAAGTCCGGCTCGGCCAGCAACGCTGGCAGCAGTTGCATGAGGCGCCAAACCATCGGCATTTTGTCCAGTGCCGAGTCCCTTGGAACCGCGTCGGGTCCCAGCACCTGGCGGTAGCTGCGCCACAGGAAGCGCGACGGCAATTCGACACGGGTGGCAGCGCAGACGCCACCCATGCGCGCCAGTTCCATCTTGACCCATTCGGCCATGCCGTTGCTCTGCACCAAAATGACCTCTTCTTCAAGCGGGCTCAAGGGGTGGCGGCGAATCCAGTTGATCATCACCTGTGCCAGGTCTTCGGCGCGGTTACCGTGAAAGGCGATGAAGCCGGGATGCAGAACGGTGCGGTCTCTCATGTTCGGCTGGGCTGGCGGTCAGGAGGTTCGTGATGGTCTGGGCTATGGGTGCCACAGGCCAGGGTTGAAATGTTTCTGATTGTGAACCAGTTTATGGCGTCAAAATGGGGATGACGCCACGCGCAAGACGGTTGTCGCGTGATCACCGGATGCGACGACATGTGCGCAAAAGGGTTGCTCCGGACACTGGATTCATACATTTTCTGGTGCGGTTTTTGCTAGACTTGAGGCAGCGTTGCCTGTTATCCAATTTCTTTTATTCGGAGTGTTTTCATGATGAAAAAATACCTGTGGTCTTTTGCGCTGTCTGCCGTGATGTTGGCAGCTTGTGGCAAAAAGGAGGAGGCCCCAGCCCCGGTGGCAAGTGCTCCGGCAGCCGCGGCGGCCAACACCGAAGAAAAAGTGCTCAACATTTATAACTGGCCCGATTACATTCCGGAGGGCATGATTGCCGCTTTCGAGAAAGAAACCGGCATCAAGGTCAATTACGACACCTTCGAGACCAATGAAGCACTGCATGCCAAGTTGGTGGCCGGTAATTCGGGCTACGACATTGTGGTTCCTGGAGCCGTGTTTGCCAAACCGCAAATCGAAGGTGGCTTGCTGCAACCGCTGGACAAGTCCAAGATTCCCAATCTGGCCAAACTCGATCCGGACGTCATGAAGACGCTGGCCAAGGCTGACCCGGACAACAAGTTTCTGGTGCCGTGGGCCTGGAGTTTCACCACTGTTGGCATCAACCGCACCAAGGTGGAGAAGGCGCTGGGCAAGATACCCCTGCCAGAGAATGCCTGGGATCTGGTGTTCAAGCCTGAATACACCAAGAAACTCAAGGCCTGTGGCATTGCTTACCTGGATTCACCGACCGAAATTCTGCCAGCGGCCATGCATTACATCGGCAAGGACGCCTATTCCAACAATCCGGCAGATTACAAGCTCGCCACCGACATGCTGGCCAAAGTGCGCAAGGACATCCGCCTGTTCAGCGCCACCATGATCGACGACATCGCCGGCGGCAAGGCTTGCGCGGTGGTGGGTTGGGCCGGTGACATCAATATCGCTGCCGGACGCGCCAGGGACAACGGCTCCAAGGACGTGATTGAGGCCTTGTTGCCAAGCACAGGTGCTTTGAGTTTCTTCGACACCATGTCCATCACCAAGGATGC
>JBEGLK010000007.1:0-16972 GCA_041183605.1 Pseudomonadota bacterium | reverse complement strand
CGCCTGCTGCGCCGCGCAGCAGGGCCGCTGCGGCCCAGTGGTACAGGCTCACATGCGATTCGAGTGTGGTGCGTGGTGTGCGCACGCCAGTGAGCTTGAGCGCCAGCGGGTGCACCTTGAGTGTCACTTGCGCAAGCTTGTCATTCGGGCCAAACTGCTGCCTGACCTCCAGGCAGGCGTCCAGCGTGGGATGGATGACGATGCCGCACGGATAGGGCTTGTAGGCGTTGGAGAGCATTTCAAAATGCTGGCCCAGGCCATCCACGGCGAGGTCAATATTGGCACTGGAGGCGTATACATCGACAAAACCGTTATCGGCCTCGAGGGCATATTCATCGCTGTCGAAGCCGTTGGCAGCCAGCATGGCGCCCCAGACACCGCAGCGCGCCGCGTGGCCGGGGCGAAAGTGTGCGGTCATGGTGCCGTGCGTGGAACGGAAACCGGAGGACTGCGAGGCGGCAATCCCGATCGCCCAATTCATTTTTTGCGTGTCGAGGCCGAGCAGATTGCCGATCGCGGCCGCCACACCAACCGGTCCACTCATCCCGGTCACATAGAAACCCACATTGAAATTCGACGGTGGCAGCACCAACAGGTTGCTCAGCCGGCACTCGAGTTCCATGCCGAGTGCGAACGCGTTGACGAAGTCCTCGCCGGAGACTTTTTGGTTCTCGCTAAATGCCAGCAGTGCAGCGCCAACAGGTCCGCTGGGATGGGTCACGGTGGCAAGATGGGCGTCATCAAAGGCCAGAATGCTCGAGCTGATGCAATTCACAAAGGCAGCGCTGGCCACATCGGTGCGTTGCGCTTGGCCGATGATGGACGCTTGCGGACCTCCGCCAAGTTGCGCGACCGTCGCGGCTGCCATTTTCACAGCGGGTTCGCGGCACCCGCCGAGTGCGCATCCCATCCAGTTCAGGAAAGCGCGTGCCGTCTCGGTCCTGACGTTCGCCGGGAGCGCCACGAAGCAGGATTGCGATGCGTACCTGGCCAACTCGTTCGTGATGGCTCGGCGCGCAGACTCATTGGAATGGTGGTTGTTGCTCATCTTGTAGTCCTTGAGACGCGCGCGGCGAAAGCGCGCAATTCATTGTTGATGGCCTCAGGCGCCTCGTTCATGACAAAGTGCCCGCAGCCCGGGATCACTTTAATTTCTGAATCCTGGACAAGTTCAGCCACCACCTGCATGAAGGGCGTCTGCATGCCGGGTTGCAGCGCTTGCCGTCTGAGTTCTGCATCCATGTAGGTCGACTGCAGCACGAGAACGGGCGCGGTGATTTGCTGCAAGGTCTGCTTGCCCCGGATCGAATCCCAGCCCACGGCCTGCAGGTACAGATCGCGTCCGAAATCCGGGTTCACTTGATTGATGCGCGCCAGGATGTTCTCACGCAGCACGGGGTCGCTCCCATCAACAAACATGGCGGAGAAATGGCGCTGTGCGTAGGCGGTAAAGCCTTCGCTGTCGATGGCATCTTTAGCCCTTTTGACCACTGCGTCGCCATCGCCTTGGTAGAACGCTCCCTCGATGAACACCAGGCCGACAACGTCCCGGCTTGACTGGGCGTAGGCTTCGCGAATGACCTTGCAGCCGAGACTGTGTCCGATCAGGACGACGTTACCGCCTCCGCTCTGTTCTATGGCGAGATTCACCGCAGCGCCCAATTGGGCCAGCGTGGGTTCTTCCGGTGGTTCCGACGCGCCATGCCCCGGTAAATCCAGCGCGATGCACTTGAAACTGCTCGACAAGGCCTCGATTTGACCGGCCCAGTCGCCGAGAGCGCAGCAAAAACCGTGGACAAAGACGAGTGTTGGCGCTCCATGGCCTGTCACAAGCACGTTGAGATTACGATCTGCCATCAGCTTAGGCATCCTTTCCGTGTTTGATATCGCTTTGTGCGTTTAGATCGCGGCGTGGCACGTGTTTTGTGCCAGCCGGGTCGATCTGGATCGGTACACAGGCGTGTTGGTGGCAGGTCAGCCGCCAACGCGCCAGGATGTACACGACCTCGATACCTGACCTCAGGTACCGCTTAGGTTACTGGTCAGACTGCAATGCCGCGAGCACGCTGGGTGGTGCCAGCGGCAGCTCGCGCATGCGCCGGTTGATGGCGTGGCTTACCGCATTGGCAAGCGCAGCCAGTGGCGGCACGATAGGCGCCTCGCCCACACCCTTGGCACCATAGGGGTGACGCGGGTTGGGTGCCACCTCGACCATGATGGTTTCAATCATGGGCAAGTCGCTGGCCACTGGCATGCGGTAATCGAGAAAGCCCGGATTCAACATCGCGCCACGCTCATCGTAGAGATAGGCCTCATTCATCGCCCAGCCAATACCCTGCGCAACGCCACCCTGCATCTGGCCTTCCACGTAGGAGGGATGGATGGCGCGGCCCACATCCTGGGCAGCGGTATAACGCACCACTGTGCTGCGACCGGTTTCGGGGTCCACCTCGACATCGCAGACATGCACCGCAAAACCGGGACTTTGGCCTTGGGCGTTGACTGACACTTCGGCACCGATGGGACCGCCAGTCTGTGCAGCTTTCGCTGCCAGGGCCTTCAAGCTCAGCGGTTTCTGCGGTTTTTCGGTATCGGTACAGTGTGCGGCTCCATCGCGCCATTCGACGTTCACGATGTCGCAACCCCAGGTGACGGCGGCGCGTCGCCGCAGGTCTTCGATCACTTTTTGTGCCGCTTGCACCACGGCCATGCCTGTGGCGAAGGTGACCCTGCTGCCACCGGTCACAAAGGTGTAGCCAATGGCCTGGGTATCAGCTACGGTGGCGCGCACCTGCTCGTAGGCAAGTCCCATGGTTTCTGCCGCCATCATGGCCATCGAAGCGCGGGAGCCGCCAATATCCGGGCTACCCGTCACCACAGTCGCGGTACCGTCTTCGGCAATGTGCACCGCCGCCGACGACTCGTAGCCACCATTGAACCAGAAGCCCAGAGCCACGCCACGCCCGGTGTTGGGTGCCAGCGGCGCACTCCAGTGCGGGTGCTTTTTGATTGCTTCCAGAGTTTCTGCAAAGGCGATATCGCGCAAAGTGGCGCCATACACGGTTTGTGAGCCCGACTTGACGATATTCTTGAGCCGCAACTCGATCGGATCCATGCCAAGCTTCAGTGCCAGCTCGTCAATGGCGCTCTCAACTGCGAAGGCGCTCAAAGGTGAACCCGGCGCACGGTAGGCCGCGCATTTGGGTCGATTGCAGACCACGTCATAACCAGTGATCGAGATGTTCGGCACCTCGTAGGAGGCGAGGGCACACATGCCGGCGTTGTTCACCGAGGCCCCAGCGTAGGCGCCAGCCTGGAACTTCAGCAGGATTTCGGCTGCGGTGATGGTGCCGTCCCGTTTGGCTGCGAGCTTGACTTCAATGACGCCGCCGGAAGTGGGGCCGGTCGATTCAAAAACCTCGGCACGTGACATGACCATACGCACTGGGCGCCCGCATTGGCGCGACAGGGCCAAGGCCACAGGCTCAAGGTAGACGGTGGTCTTGGCGCCAAAGCCGCCACCGATTTCGGCAGCAACGACGCGCAGGTCCGACAGCGGAATATTGAGCAAGCGTGAGCACAGTGTGCGTACCACAAAGTGACCTTGTGTCGAAACCCATAACATGTGCTGACCGTCGCTGCCGGCCGCTGCCACGCATGCGTTTGGCTCGATGTAGCCCTGGTGCACCGGTGCAGTGACATATCGCCCCTGCACCACAACTTCGGCCTGTTTGGGGTCGGCAAACGCAGCCGCTGCGTCGCCTCGGTTCAAACCAATCTTTTGGGCAATGTTCGACGCTTTGGTGGGTGTGGGGCTGACACCCTTGGTGAACATGTCGGGGTGCAGTACCGGTGCATCGGGTGCCATCGCTGCCTCGACGTCGATCACGTGCGGCAGGACCTCGTAGCGCACCTCGATCAAGGCCAGCGCCTGTGTTGCGATTTCGGCCGAGGTGGCTGCCACCGCGGCTACCGGGTGGCCAACGTACAGCACCTTGTCGCGCGCCATGACGTTGCGACCGATGTCGCGCAGCGTTGCCGCACCTTCACCGATCTCGGCGGCAGTTGCCTCCAGATCAGGAAAATCAGCAGCGGTAATGACCGCCTTGACACCTGGCAAGGCCCGCGCTGCTGAGGTATCAATGCCCAGAATTCGGGCATGGGCATGCGGACTGCGCTTGACGCGACCTTCCAGCATGCCTGGCAGGCGCAAATCGGCACCGTAGTTTGCTCGCCCCAGCACCTTGTCGGCGCCGTCGGGGCGAATCGGCCGGGTGCCAACCACCTTCAGGGCACCGGTCTCAATGGTCGTACGGCTATTCATCGTGTCACCTCCGCTGCTGACTTTTCGCGCATTTGAACTGCTGCGGCCTGCACCGCATGGATGATCTTGTCATAGCCGGTGCAGCGGCACAGGTTGCCCGCCAGCGCGAAGCGGATCTCTGTTTCGGTCGGATCCGGGTTGCGCTCGAGCAAGTCCTTGGCTGCAACCAGCAAACCGGGTGTGCAAAAGCCGCACTGCAGCGCAGCGTGCTCCAGGAATTTCTGTTGCACCGGGTGCAGCGCGCCATTGACTGCCAGGCCTTCTACGGTCTCGACGGTCTTGCCTTCCACCTCGGGGGCGAGCACAAGGCATGAACACACGAGGCGCCCGTCTACACGCACCGAGCAGGCGCCGCAGTCGCCGCTGCCGCAGCCTTCTTTGGTACCAGTCAGTCCGATCTCGTCGCGCAACACGTCAAGCAGCCTTTGCGTCGGCCCTGCGAGGAAAGTTTGGGGTTCGCCGTTGATCACGGCGTTGATGGCTAGTTTGCTCATGTGCGGTTCTCCTGAGCGCTGCGATTGAGCGCGCGTTGATAGGCTTGGGTGGCGGCCCGGCGCGCCAACACGCCGGCCACCTGGGTGCGGTAAGCGGCGGTGCCGCGTTTGTCGTCAATCGGTTTGCAGGCAGCGCTGGCGGCAGCAGCGAGCTTGGCCAGTGCCTCTGTCTCCAGCTTGCTGCCGATCAGGGCTTCGGCAGCAGCCGGCACCAGCAGCGCCGTCGGTGCGACGGCACCAAGCGCCACACGTGCGGTCACGATGCGGCCATCGGCATCGAGCGTCATCGACACCCCACAGCCTACGACAGCGATGTCCATTTCGGTGCGCGGGATCAGGCGTAAATAGGCGTCAGACGCGCGTTCGGCGCGCTTCGGCAGGCGCAGTGCAAGCACCAGTTCACCGGGCGCCAAATTCGTGCGACCCGGTCCCTGTGGGATGGCCTCAACTGGCAATTCGCGAATCTTGATGGCGCCATCGGGACCCAGGATTCCAATCTCGGCAATTGCACCTGCCGCAATAAGGGCCGGTACGCTGTCAGCGCCCGGCGATGCATTGCAAAGGTTACCGGCCACCGTGGCGCGGCCCTGTACCTGTTTGGAGCCGATCAGGTTGGCGGCTTCAACTACACCGGGCCAGTCAGCGCGCAGTTCGGCGTGTTCGCCCATCACGGCACACGGAGTGGCCGCAGCGATACGCCAGCCGCCCTCATGACGCGAGATGCCGACCAGTTCGGGGACGCGTTTGAGGTCGACAAACATGCTGCTGGGGTGACGTCCGGCACCCATCTGCACGATCAGGTCACTGCCACCGGCCAGCGGCCGCGGTGTGGCGCCTGTTGCATTGGCTGACAGCAGCCGCAATACCTCTGGCAGCGTGCTGGGTGCCTGGTATGACGAAGCTAAACTCATTGCTACTCCTTTACAAAATCCTTACACGATACTCTCTAAATCGCCTTCTGCACGAATAAATGCATCAGGGTTTGTACTAGGTCACCGACAGCCCGCCGTCAACCGACATGATCTCGCCGGTGACATACGAAGCCATATCGGAACTCAGGAAGAGTGCCGCGTTGGCGATGTCCTGCGGGTCGCAAAGGCGTCCCAGCGGCGTCTTTTCCCGGTACATCTGGGACACGGCTTCTGTCTTCTTCGGATCAAAAACGTCCGAGCCCCGGTTCGTGAATTGGGGCCACATGGCCGTTTCGGCAGCACCCGGGCAAATCGCGTTGACCCGCACGTTGTAGGGCGCAAAGCTGAGGGTGAGATTTTTTGTCAATGAAACCAGCGCCGCCTTGGCAATACCGTACGTCGTCGAGGCGCGTGAGGTCTTCAGGCCCGCCAGTGAACTCGTGAAGAGCATCACGCCGCCCCCCACTTTTTTCATTTCTGCCACGGCAAATTTGGCGCCGAAGAATCCGGCCTTCACATGGATGGTCATTGTCAAATCATAGGCCTCATAGGACGTTTCCTCGATGCTGCCGGGGCCAACGTTGCCGGCGTTGTGCCAGAAGATGTCGAGTCGGCCGTGCGCCTGAACCGCCTCTTTGAACATGCGTTCAACATCTTCCATTTTTGACATGTCGGCGCGAATGAAGACCGCCTCGCCGCCAGCGTCACGGATGGCCTTCACCACCGCAGAACCGGTATCTGCATTCATGTCGACTACCGCAACCTTGGCCCCTTCGCGCGCGAAGGTCATTGCGCCCGCACGTCCGAAACCCGAACCCGCGCCTGTGATCAGAGCGCACTTTCCATCTAACATGCCCATTTTTTCTCTCCTGTTTAACTTGATTGCTCAGTAGGGTTGAGACAAGACTTCGTCGCAATTGCGCGCCGGGAATATTCGCCCCAGATTTTTGGAAAAATCCTTACAGACGAACGCGAAGAATCCGCAAGCGTGCTTAATTTAAGGTTTCCTTTCTTGCAGGCCTCCGGAACCAGCCGATGCTTTGGCAATCTGGGCGGCCGAGCCAGCAGCTTGGCCCACACCGAGGCGCCCACCATCCACAGGAATGGTGGCGGCAGTGATGTAACTCGCCAGGGGAGAGCATAGAAAGGCGCAGACTACTGCGATTTCTGGCGGTTCACCGATACGCTGCATGGGAACGCGTTGCGATATGTAAGAACGGGCAAGGGCCTCATCGGTCCAGATGTCGCGGCTGGAATGGGTGCGAATCAGACCCGGGGACAGGCAGTTCACGCGAACGCCCTTGTCCGCATACTCTGCTGCCATGCTGCGTGCCATGCTGGCGATGGCGGCCTTGGAAGAAGAGTAAGGAATGTTGGTGGGCATGGTGGTGTACCCGACGATGGATGTCATCAGAACAACTGAACCCGAACCTGCGTCGACCATTCCGGGAAGAACCAGTTGACAGAGATGAAAATTGCCGATCACGTTGGCCTGCAGCAGGCTGGCGTAACGGTCGCAGTCAACGTCTCCAATGGCACTGGCCGCGCCAAAATCTGCTGCATTGCACACCAGTGAGTCGATACGTCCCCAGCGTGCGTAGACAGCCTGCACGAGCCTTGACAGTGAATCCCGGTCGGTGAGGTCAGCCGCAAGACCCATCACGCGATCTTGCGTCAGGCCCAGACGCTGCCGAAAATCCTGCTCGCAGCTCGCACATTCGTCAGCCTCAGGCGCACAGAACGCGACGCGTGCCCCGGCAGCAAGCATGTGCTCGACAATTGATTGCCCGATGCCTCGTGTGCCACCCGTGACCAGCGCCACTTGGTTGGACAGATCTATGGAAATGCTCATGTGATGTTCTCCAGCGGGTTAATGGAATGACGCAATCATGTCATTGTGAAGCCACTGTCGACCGCCAGTATCTGACCCGTGGTCTTGCGCGATTCTTCCGATGCGAAATAAAGCACGGCATAAGCGACATCGATCGGATCAAGTGGCCCAAGCAGATGCCGCTGGGCCATTTCGGCGCTGAGCGCGCCGCCTGGCCGGCGCTGGAGAATCCGCTCCGTGATCGTCGAGCCCGGCGCGATGGCATTGACCCGAATCCTGTGCGGCGCAAAATCTACGGCCATGGAACGCGTCAATGCAGTAATCGCGCCTTTGGCTGCGGTGTAGGCGGCCCGTCCTGGCCTGCCCTTCAAGGCGTTGATGGAGGATGCATTGATGATCGAGCCGCCGCCGCGCTTGATCATTTCTGGCACCGCATATTTGCAGCCCAGCCAGGTGCCAAACAGATCCACGTCGATCTTTTTGCGGAACTCTTCGAATGGTGCGGTGAGGACCGAGCCATCCTGTAGCGTGGACCCGCCGACGTTGTTGTAGAGAATGTCCAGTCCGCCAAAGGCGGCAACGGTGCGCTGCACGGCGTCTTCGACGTTCTCAGGCTTGGACACATCGGTCTTGATGAAAATGGCTTGGCCACCCGCTTTTTTTATTGCTTGGCAGACGGCTTCGCCAGTCTCGCTGTCGTATTCTGCGATCGCGACGCAAGCGCTTTCGCGCGCGAACAATTCGGCGCAAGCGCGTCCGATGCCCGCACCCGCGCCAGTGATCAGCGCAATTTTTCCTTCCAGCCTCATGGAATATTTCCTTCAATGTTGATTAGCGAATGTCGACCACCGCCTCGCCGCGTACCACGGTTGTCCCGTCCGCCAGGGCGATCTCAAGTTCAAGTGTGGCCAGGCCATCCTGAATGGTCACGACGCGCCCGGTGCAGGTGGGTTGTGCATGTACCGGCGTGATCGCCACAAAGCGTGCTTGGTAGGATCGTATCTTTTCCTGGGGCACCAGATCGGTCAACATCCGCCCAAGATAGGCCATCATCAGCATGCCATGTGCAATAACGTCGTTGCGCCCTTTGGCTCTGGCCGCGTCAATGTCGATATGGGTTGGTTGGTGGTCGCCAGAGGCGCCGGCAAAAAGGGCCAGTGTTTTTCTGGAGATGGGGTCGATTCGCAGGGGAGTCAGTTCCATGCCGGCGGTCATGTTTGTGATCGTCATGCTGTCGCCTCCGGATGCCGCAGGGCGATCACAAACATGATTTCGGCCAGCGTCTCGTCACCGCGCATGACGTCGGTTTGCTTGACTACGAACTCCAGGGCACCGCCCTTCTTGGTGTACACATCGACAATTTTCCGGCGCAACATCAATTCGTCGCCTGCATAAGCCATCGCGTGGTAGGTGAACGACTGCTCGGCATGGGTCGTTTTGGTCAGATCGCCCCCCAGCTCCGAGAGCCAAGCCAGCGGATTGGGCAGTTCGAGCTCCAGCGAGTTGCTGAGAAAAGTGGGTGGCACCGGCAGGTCACGGTGCCCGGCGCGGCGCGCGGCATCCACATCAAAATAAATCGGGTCGGTGAGCCCGATGGTCCTGGAAAAAAAGCGCAGCCTGCCGCGCTCGACTTCAAATGGCATCGGCGCAATTTTGTGCCTTAGTGCCAATTCACGATCGATATACATTTGGGGTCCTGTGTGTTGGGGTCACAGTTCGTTCAAAAACTGTCGAAGAAAGCGTCGTAGTAGGCGCCGTTCAGCATGTTTTTGCCCGACTGGCACTGGTTCATGGTGTAGGTCAAAGTGATGCCACGCTCGACATCGGCAAGGGATAAGGCACCGCCAGTACCATACCAGTAACAGGTGCGTTTGCCGGGGCGCAGGAAGGGCAGGGGACCTCGCTCCTTGTGTTCAAGTGGCGCAAGTGCATAACCGATGCCCCAGCGAATCGGTTTCATGTAGTAGGAGTCGATACCACGGAACTGCTCCCGGAAGATCATGTCGATGGTTTTGGGTGAAAGCAGCTTGAGCCCGCGAGAAGTTCCGCCATGGCTTAGCGCGGTCATGATACGCCCCAAGCCACGTGCGTTGGCATGACCACTGCTACCGCCAAACTCGGTGCGTCGCCATTCGGGTGAGTTGAAAAGTTCCAGCGGGTTCCGCTTTTGGCCGGAAAACGATCCCAACCGGGTTCTTGCCGAGATCGCGCGCTCAACCGCCAACGGGTCGTTTTCCAGGATTTCGGCAGGTGCTTTTGCTGGCGCGAGGCTGTTCTCTTCGCCCGGTGGTGGATACACCGTCGCGACCTTGTTCGCCTGTGCTTCCCGAATACCGAGATAGAAGTCGGCTTCCAGCGGACCCGTGATCTCACTGGCGACAAATTCGCTCAAAGTCTTGCCGGTGACGCGCCGGACCAACTCGGCGTTGAGGTGACCGAACGAACTCGCGTGGTAGGAGCCGCGGGAGCCCGGTTCCCACCAGGGCGCCTGAGCAGCCAGTCTGGCGGTGGAGGTTTCCATGTCCATGGCCTGGTCCAGACTGAAAGGGGGCTCCCAAGCCGGCAGCCCCACAGTGTGGCTGATCAGATGACGGACTTCGGCCTTTTCCTTGCCATTTTGGGCGAATTCCGGCCAGTATTTGGCTACCGGCGCAAACAGGTCAATCTGTCCCCTGTCAGCCAGCATCAGCACGGCAAGACTGGTCACCGTCTTGCTGCCGGAGAAGACGTTGACGATCGTGTCTTCCGCCCAGGGTGCCGAGTGTTCCTTGTCGCGCCAGCCACCCCAGAGATCGATCACGTCTTCGCCATCAATATTGACATAGAGGCTGGCGCCCACTTCCTTGCCAGATTCGATGTTGTTTGCCAGCGTCTCGTAGACCCGCTCGAACTGCGAATCGCATTTGCCTTGCAAATCCGTCATAAATCCCTCATGTTTTTCGTTTGTGTCACGACGCGGAGAACATTCGCACCATGGAAAAAATTGTAAAGAGCCTTATCGGATGACGCCCTTGTCCCGAAGCATCGCAAGTTGCGACGGCGAGTAGTGCAGCAGGTCGCTGAGCACGGTGTCGGTATGCTCACCAACCTTGGGACCGAGGTTGCGAATCTCGCCTTGGAAGCCCGAAAATCTCCCCGCCGGAGACGCCATGCGGATCGGCTTGCCGGTTTGTGGATCGTCCACCGTGATGATGGATCCGCGGGCCACGATGTGCGGATCCTTCACGATCTCGGCGGCTGAATAGATCGGGCCAACAGCCAGACCCGCCTTGCCGCAGATCTCCAGAAGCTCGGGCAGGTCATGCTGTTTCGTCCATTCGCTGACTCGCCCCTCGAGCTCTGCCCGCTTGGCAACCCGGAGCTCGGAATTGTTGTCGTACATTTTGAGCGACTCGTCGCCCATGACGGTGCGTAATTGCTGCCAAAGCTTTTCCGTGGAACAGGCCAGGATGGCATACAACCCGTCCTTGGTCGGAAACAGCCCGTGTGGTGACCAGCGCGGGCTGGAATTGCCCATGCGCTCCATGCGCGAACCGGTCTCGTCGTAGGTGACGATCATGTCTTCCATGAGACTGAGCACCGGTTCGTAAAGACCGAGATCAACCATTTGTGCCTCGCCCGTCAGGTCACGCTGCCGTAGCGCGAGCATGAGCGCAAAAGCGCCGTAAATGCCGGCAATGCCGTCACCGAGCATGGCATAACCCGATTGCACCGGCGGTCCATCCTTGAAGCCGGTTCGGTTCGTGAGACCCGCGTAGGCCTCGGCCACCCGCGCAAAACCCGGCCGTTGCTCGTAAGGACCGGCGCCGAATGCTGTCAGGTGATAAAAAATGATGTCTTTGCGGCACTTCTTGAGATCCTCGAATTCGAGGCCCCATTTTTTCAGGGCGTTGGGCCGGAAGTTCATGATGACGACATCACACGCTCCAGCGAGCTTCTTGAAAACGTCCCGCCCTTCTTCGGTGTTCAGGTCCAGTGCAACGCTCTGGCGGTTGCGCGCGATGACTTTCCACCAGACGGATACGTCTCCTCGCAGGGGCGGGATCCTTCGCATTGAGTCGCCCGAGGGTTGCTCGACCTTGATGACTTCGGCGCCGTATTCGGACAGCAGCGACGCCGCGTAGGGCGCCGCCAGGAAAGTTGCGGCGTCGAGCACACGAATGCCTGAAAGAGGACCGGCTTTTGCTTGCATTATTTTTTAATTTCTTTTTAAGACGAGGGTAACGAATACAGGGAATGGTCAGGAATCGGCTAGTGCTGGATGACCCCGGCGACCAATCGCTTGATATCGGCAGCAACGTCGGCAGAATCCGCCAGACCTGCGATGGTTTTTTCGAACAGGTCGGCGTGGCTGGTGTTGAAGCCGCCATAACTCAGGCAGTCTTCAAGTTTTCGGCGCATGACTTGGCTCGACATGGGATTTTGGGTGCTTCCCAACGCTTCCAGCACTTCAGCGGAGAAGACCTTGCCGTCGATGACAGCCTCCACGCGAGCCGGCGTGACGTTGCGGCCAAATTTGCGCTCAAACTCGTCGTCGACAATCGGCGTCACGAGATCGGCCACGCGCAGCACATCCGCCCGTTTCATGGCTTCGGGCGTGAAGTCTGACAGACCGACGCTTCCGTTCACCAGCGCGCAGGCAATGTTGTAGCGAATGCTGAACTGTGCCTGCACCACCGTGTCCACAGTGCGATGCTGTCCCACCGCCTGGTTGCCTTGCGAGTTAATGTAGGCCCGGATTTCGGTGACCTTGGTCCAATCGAATCCCGGTATTGCACGCACCAGCAATGCTGCATCGATCGGGCAATGGTTCATGCGGCAGCAGGGATAAGGTTTGTAGGCCAGGTCTTCGAAATGCCAGCGCTCCCCCAGACCCTCGCGCAGCACGGCAGAGTCCAATTGAGACTGGAGGTAGATCCGCCCGAGGCCGTCCTGACCTTCGAAGATACGCTGCGCGCCGCGCACACCCTTGCGCGCCATGGCCACGGCCGTGAGCGCCGCGCGTGCGCCGAAACCGGGTTGCATGCGTTTGGTCAGCGCACCGTCGCGCGTGACCTGGTGGGTGCCGGCCGCCTGCGAATAGGCGATACCGAGCGCGTTGACGGTGTCTTCCGGGGACAGCCGCAATATCCGCGCGGCGGCGGCGGCCGAGAAACACGAGAACAGCGCACTGTAGATGAAGCCGGCTTGGATCAGCCCGATTTTGGTCGCCACGCCCAGCCGGCAGATCAGTTCCAGACCTGCCGACACGGCGGCATAAAACTCCTTGCCGCTGACCGGACGTCCGGCGATTCCCACGGCCGCGAGCGCGGCGGGCAACACCGAAATGCCGGCATGGAGAATGGCCTTGTCATGGGTGTCGTCATAGTCGCAGGCATGCGCCATGATGCCGTTGATCCAGGCAGCCTGGGGTGCCGGGACGCGCAGGTCGGTCCAGAGCACCTCTGCCTCGGGCTTGCCGCCCCAGTCGCGCACGAGGTCCAGCACTTCCTGCACACCCGGCGCCCGAAAGCCCGCGATGGAGCAGGCCAGGGTGTCGTAGACGTTGAGTTTGGCCGCTTCGAGGACAGACTTGGGCAAGTCGGACACCTGCAGAGAAGACGAAAATTTGGCAAAAATTTCTGCGAAATCCGCCTGTGTGTCAATAGGATCGTTGGTGTGCATGGTGTTGGCTATTGGTGTCAATTCGGGGTCAGGTTGAGTTTCTTGGCCAACTTGCCCCAGTACTCAATTTCCTTTTTCACATGGGCCGAAACTTCATCCGGCGTCAAATTGGTGGGTTCGCCATCTACCTTGGCCAGAAACGCGCGCCCTTCCGGCGTCTGGGTCACGGTCTTGATGCTCTGATTGAGTTTGTTGATGACGGCAGGCGGGGTTGCAGACGGAACAAAAACAGCCCAGTAGTTTTCGACCACGGCATTGGGATAGCCCTGTTCAGTTGCGGTAGGAATATTTGGCGCGGCAGGTGACCTTTCCTTGCTCAGGACGGCGACGCCTTTGGCCTTGCCTGAGTTGACTTGCGACAACAAGCCACCCAGCGAGCCAACGACCACATCGATGCGCCCCGCCATGAGGTCAAGCATGGCCTCTTGGCCCCCTTTGTAAGGAACCGCCTGCATCTGAATACCCATCGCGTCATTCAGCAATTCAGCGTTGAAGTGCTGGGCACTTCCAACACCGGCGGTACCGTAAAAAATTGGTTGTGCTTTGCTTGCCTTGGCCAGGTCTGCCAGCGTGGCAATCGGCACGCGTGGCCCCGTCACGATCGCGTTGTGGCCACGGGCCACCATGCTCACTGGCTTGAGATCCTTGAGTGGGTCAAAACCCTGGTCCGAGCGCGTTACTGCATTCGTGGTGTAAGAAGCCGACACCAGAACCACTTTGTAGCCGTCAGGTGCCGACTTTGCAACATAGGATGTGCCAATTGACGAGCCGCCACCCGGCTTGTTCTCGACGATGACAGTTTGTTTCCAGAGTTTGCCAAGACTGTCGGCCAGATAGCGGCCGATCGTATCGTTGCTGCCACCCGCAGGGAAGGGTATGACGATGGTGACCGTCTTGGACGGATAGTCCTGGGCGTTGCCGAGGCATGGGATCAGTGTCGCGATGACCAACAAGGTCTTGATTAACATCTTCATGGATGTCTCCTTTATCGAAGTAAGTTTTTAAGCCAGTCCCTTGGCGGTCAGGAACCTGTACATCTCGTCAGCAATTTCAATATTGTTCAAATCAGAGAAAGGGAAGTGGGTATTGCCGTGGATGCCGATCTCGGGCAGGCAGACCACGCTCGCATCACCACCGTGCTGATTCACTGCCTGTGCCCATAATTTGGCCATCGCGAGGCGCACACGCCACTGATCCTGACCCCGGTTGGCCGTTGGTTGCGCAGGGATGTAGTCACCGTAGAACATGACAATTGGAATCCGGGTGAGTTTCTTGAATTCCGCCATGGGTACCCCGACGGCCTCGAAAAGCCCGGCAGCGCTTGGCATGGGCGGCGGAACTTCACCAGCCGGGAACGGGAAATTGCTTCCAGGCTCATACGACACGATGGCCCGGACGTTGGCGCTCTTGATGGCGGTGAACCAACCCACACCACCGCCCTGCGAATGGTTCACCAGGATGCCAGGTCCGATTTTTTCGAACAGTGCAGCAACCGCGTCGGATGTCACCCCGACATCGAACGGACCGGTGTTGGGTGTGATCTGCCTGAAGTACTGATTCAGGGTGTCCGGCTCTTTGGAGAATTGCACGCCCGGAAAATAATCTGGCCAGATGCCAACACGAAATATGTCGAACCACGTCTGATCCTGCGTCGTTGGCGTCAACGCCATGGCCTGGGTGCTTTGCCCCGCGTTGCCCCTGCGTGGGTGGTCAATCAGGTAGACGCCGAAGCCACGACGCAAGAAGATGTTCTGAAAGCCTTCTCGACCATCCGGCGTGGTTTGCCAGGTTTTCGAAAATTGCAGGTTGCCATGGGAAAAAACGATGGGGAATTTGCGGGCTTCCACTGGCAGTTGATAGGACACAAAGGCATGGTCGCCATGCAACGTCTGCCCCTCTGTGCCGGCCTGGGTGGCGTCATATGCGCCGTCACTCCTGACCACGATTCCGCCGACGGCGAAGCTACCTTGTTGCTCTATCAAGAGCGGAGCGGGCCGCGTCGTTTTGACGCCTGTTGCGCCGGCTGTTGACATCAGGTCCGATTTCATAAGTCAGCAATTGACAGCGAAAAAGAGACATCATTTTTGTCTGCAACTATCGCTTTGTCTTTCATTCTGCAATCTCCCAATCTTCGTGTCACTGCACTATACGTAAGCAGCGTACCTCTGTACAGACAGCGTTCCGCTGTGCGGAAAGCGGGCGCAGTCAAGCGCCAAGGCGTCAGTGGTCACATCAGCCTGGCCGAGGCTCGCTCGATCTCGGCAGCGCTCTGCATGAGCAGTGGCGCCACACGATCGCGCAATCGACGCTCGGTCAAGCGCTGAGCTGGGCCGCCGCAGGCCAGGATGGCGCGTCGGCCCAAGCTTGGAAGATTCATGGTGACCGCGAGACTGTGGTTTCCGGGTCGCAGAACACCCAGTGACGTGCAGTAACCTTGATTTCGGTACGAATTGACGGCGTAGTCAACTTCGTCTCTAAGCGTTTCAGTCTGGCGTTCTTCCCCAAGGGCCAGATGGGTCAGGATTTTTTGTTGCTCGTGAGTGCTGCAACTGGCAACGTAGGCGCGCCCCATGGCGGAGCGCGGAATGGGATAACGACGACCGACAGGGTTGGCAGGAATCGCGGGATCGGCAGTAGCGCTCTTAACGACGACGAGACCATAACTTTCGTAAACCGCGATCAGAACTTTTTCACCCACGCGATTGGCCAGGGCCGCGACGTCTACCAGTTCGGACATGCGCGTGCCTGCAAGTGCCGCCGGCTGTAGCGACAAGACCCTCAGCCCTAGGCGATAGGTGCCCGCATCCGTGTCGTATTCCAGATGGCCGAGTTTGACGAGCGTGTGGGTCAGCCGTGATACCGACGAGCAGGCCATATCGGTCATTCGAGCCAGCTCGCCATTTGTCAACAAGGGCCGCTCCGGACTGAAGCAACCGAGGATTTCCAGCCCGCGAGCGAGGGCAACGACGAATTGCCGGTCTGTTTCGCTGTCGAGCAGCGGATCGCGGGGCACTAGTGCGGAGAGAGGCATACAACGACTCGCTTTCTAATAGATCAGTGCCGGAGGAGGTCGATTCGACCTGGTTGCTCAGTGGTCTATGCGACCCTGAGGACGATGCACCCACAGCCAGCAAATTCTTCTATGTATCTGTTTCAATAGTAAACGGTTAACCTTTATTGTGCGCGTTGAATTTACTAGGGTATTCCCTGATCCATTGACGGCATAGACGCCGAAAGATCAAAAGCGAGGTCGATTCTTTGGTTGTCACTAGAATGCACTCCATGGCGCAAGGCCAACATTAGCCTGCGAGGATGTATGCAAGAAGTAGAAAAACTCAAACAACGAATTACCGTCAAACGCATCTCGGTGCCAAAGCCGCATGATGTGCTGGCCAACCACTTGCGCGACGGCATTCTTCGAGGTGATTTTGCTGAAGGCGATTCACTGCCTTCGGAAAGAGATCTTGTCGATCAGACGGGACTAACGCGGGGTGCAGTTCGTGGCGCTTTAAAAACGCTGGCTGTGGAGGGCCTGATTGAAACGCGTCATGGCCGTTTTGGTGGCAGTGTGGTCACGCTGCCCGGGCAACAGTCGATGGCGACAGCAATTGGGCGCTTTGTGCAGGGGCGCAAGCTCTCACTGCGAACATTGCAGGAGACGCGTGAAGCGCTGGAGCCATTCCTGGCGCGTTTGGCGGCCGAGCGCAGAACCGAGGACAACCTGCGCGAGTTGAAGTCATTGCATGAT